>CAYUOD010000638.1:0-1849 GCA_964446225.1 uncultured Acidimicrobiales bacterium
CCGGCGTCACCCATTCCGATTGCAGCAGTCCTTGTACGAGAGCGGTGCCCATCCGACCCCCGCCGATTACACAGAGTTGCATGATCGAAACCTTAGAGCTTCCTCGGTGGCAGGGGTTCTAGAAGAAGTTCCGGGGGTTTGTGGCCACTCCGTTGACCCGGACTTCAAAGTGCAGGTGCGGACCGGTGGAGCGGCCGGTGGAACCGACCTTGCCGACCATCGTGCCCTTCGAGACTGAGGCGCCCTTGCTCGTGGTCGTCGCTGACATGTGTGCGTAGAGCGTGACCATGCCATTGCCGTGGTCAATCATCACAGCAATGCCGTAGCCCGACATCGTCCCGGCGAAGATGACCGTCCCACTGTCTGCTGCCAGCACCGGAGTGCCCGTGGGTGCTCCGATATCCAGCCCGGCGTGGAGTCTCCCCCAGCGCTGACCGAAGTTGGATGTGACTGTGCCCGAGGTCGGGAACAGCAATGTGCCACTTGCAGCAGGAGGAGGCGCCGACGGTCCAGGCGCAGCTGGCGTCGTCGTTGGTGCATCAGGGGCAGCCGTATCAGAGTCGCTCTGCGTGGGAGTCGTGGTGTCGACTGGTTGGGCCTGCGCACGTTCAGCGTCAGCCTGCTTCTTCGCCTCAGCCTGCCTGCGAGCTTCTTCTGCTCGGGCGACTTCAGCCTCGCGCTGCGCGATGATCTGGGTGAGTCGAGCTTCGGAAGCGGCCAGATCGTCGATCTCGGCTTGGAGTTCATCGATTCTGATGGCGAGATCAGCCTGAAGTTGCGCCTGCTTTGCCCGGGAGTCATCCAGCTCGTCAAGCTCGCCCTGGAGCTTGATACGAAGCGTTTCAGCGGTGACAGCTGCCTCCTCGGATGCGACTCGCAACAGCTGGAGGTCCTCGTTGACTGCACGAAGCTCATCGAGCACCCCGGAGTCATCGGACTGGACGACTGCAATGAGTGCCTGACGCTGCACCTTTATGAGTGGCTCCGCACCGAACAGATCGCCCTGGTCGTCATCGGCTCCAAGGCCCGTATAGACCTCGACGGCGCGTTCCTGAGCTTTGCGGTGAAGTTCATCAACCCGGGCCAAGGCCAAGGCGATCTCATCCTTGTAACGACTTTCATCGGCCTTCGCCACCCCCAGTGCCTGCTCTGCTGAGGAAACGCGCGCCTGCTGTTCAGCAATGTGCTCATCGAGCGTGGCGATCGCCGCGTCGAGAGCCGTGTCTTCAGCGGTCAAACCGTCGAGTTGCTTGGCAGAGTTCGCGCGTTCCTGACGGGCCTCAGCCCGCTCGGCGCGTGCCTGGTCGATCGTCTGACCCGAACTCGCCGTTGCTGAGCCAAGCGCCACCAGAAGAACAAGGACAGCCGCCAGATTGCGGATGGACGTCAAGGATTGCCTCTCATGTTTGCGGCCGTGACGTCGGTCACTCTCCGCGAAATCGTGCGATGGAATTATGGCAACAGGACCGTAACACAACCGCAATGGCGGAGCCAGGTGCGGAAGGCGGTGGACTTCCCGATACACACGCCTTCAGCACCCGGGTGTCACTTACAAGCAGTATGTGCACCAGGAGTGTGACGCTGTCCAGTCGTTACCAGCTCACAATTGCGACGCGAATCCCTGTTGAATCGCCCAACGAAAGGCCCGCTCGGTGGCCTCAAAGACCAGGCCGAAGATCTGATCCAATGTCGCGGCCTCGATTTGCGTCGCCCGCTCGCTGGATCACCGTCGGAATCGCCACTGCGATTTTTCGACCCGCCGGTGCGCTGTCTGTTTGTACCGTATTGACACCCGCCGAATCCGTGGTCACCTGTAACTCCAATGCGTCGGCATCTTGAGCACTGAAGT
>CAYUOD010000639.1:0-1848 GCA_964446225.1 uncultured Acidimicrobiales bacterium
CTATCGAGGGCATCGAGCGGGTCGCCTATGACGGCACCGTGCTTCCCGTGCGACGGGCAGACTTTGCCCAGGCGGGAGTGACCACCCGTGACATAGACCGGGGTGATGCTCCGCATTTCTTGTTGAAAGAGTTGACCGAGTCGCCGCGGTCTTTCATGAAGACGCTCAGAGGAAAGATCAGAACCGAGGGTGATCTGCAGGTTGTGGATCTGGGCGAGGATACGATTCCTCGGTCTCTAGTTGAGCGGATCGAGGCTGGCGGGATCCGCCGCGTTCTTGTCATTGGTCAGGGTACGGCTGCTATTGCCGGACAGAGCATGGCACGGCTGCTCGACGCTCTGCTCGTGCATGAGTCGGTGCGAGTTGAGCCAATGCTGGCCACCGAACTCTCCGGGTTTGGGCTGACCGACGACATGTCGGACACCCTGGTCGTGGCGGTAAGTCAGTCGGGTACCACCACAGATACGAATCGAACGGTCGACATTGCCCGTGGCCGGGGCGCCACAGTTCTGGCGATCGTGAACCGCAGGGGGAGCGATCTCACTGATCGCGTCGATGGTGTGTTGTATACCTCCGATGGTCGAGACGTCGAAATGAGCGTCGCCTCAACCAAGGCGTTCTACTCTCAGATCGCCGCGGGCAGCCTGTTGTCGCTTGGGCTTGCTACAGCGTGGGGGGCCGTTGACGCCCGCGCAGCGCATGAACTTCTCGTTGGGCTGCAAGCGATGCCGGCAGCCCTCACAGAAGTCCTTGCTTCTCGCCCGGGCATAGCTGTGATAGCGAAGCATCACGCTCCCGCGAACCGCTATTGGGCGATCGTCGGGAGCGGCGCGAACCGCATTGCAGCCGAAGAGGTCCGCATCAAGCTCTCCGAGCTTTGCTACAAGTCCATTGCCTGCGACGCGATCGAAGATAAGAAGCACATAGATCTCTCATCCGAACCAATGATCCTGGTTTGCGCCGCTGGACTGCGGGGTTCGAACGCCGCCGACATGGCCAAAGAGGTTGCGATCTACCGCGCACATAAAGCGGTGCCGATCGTCGTCGCGACCGAAGGTGAGTCCACGTTCGAGAACGCGGTCGATCTCATCACTGTGCCGCCGGTGCATGAGCATCTCGACTTTCTCTTGTCGGCGATGGTTGGACATCTGTTTGGCTATGAGGCTGCCCTCGCGATCGATGCCGGGGCGCAACCACTGCGCGAACTTCGTGCTCGCATAGAGACGGTTGCCCAGCCGGATGTCACGGGTGAGGAACTCTTGGCTGAGCTGAGAGACGAGCTTCGTGCGGCGAGTGAGCAGTTCAGTGTCGCAATGCGGGCCGGCAGTCTGGATGGCCACCTTCCAGCCTCGGTTGCCACGAAGCTCGCCGTGCTATTGCGGTACGGTGCGCAGCTCACTCCGTTGGATTCCTATCAGTTTGACTTTGGACGTGTGGGTACGCCTGCACTCGTGCTTGAGGAGCTGACAACAGCTCTCAGCGACGCGATTGACGAACTCACCAGACCCATTGACGCCATCAAGCATCAGGCCAAGACCGTCACCGTGGGCATCTCCCGCAGTGATGAGACGCTGTTGCAGACGCTCTTTGTGCGTGAGGCCCTGAAGGCCGGAGTCGCTCGTGAGCGGCTTACATACTCGAACTTGCAGGCAATGGCAGCGCTGGATGCGGCGATCGAGTCCGTTACTGGTGTGACGCGGTATTCGATCGAGGGCTCCATCGAAGACGGTTCAGCGCTGATTGAGGTCATCGACCGTTCAGGCGTGTCGCTGAGCCTTCGTTCCCGGACTGGCGCCAACCCCGTGCTGAGAGGCACCAAGCGTCGGGTCGCCGCTGAGCGCAAGTTGC
>CAYUOD010000640.1:0-1832 GCA_964446225.1 uncultured Acidimicrobiales bacterium
CGGTACAGGGTGACTGGCTCAATGCCGTTGTCCAAAAACTGAGAAACCGCTCGGAGCCCTTCAGCAACGAACAGACCCTCAGCCAAACGCTCTTTGCGTTGACGGATGAGCTTTTGCAGATGCTGAATCCGCGGATTCCGAGCGGATTCTATAAACATGATGTGATCCTAGGACTGAGACGACCTACTCGGCCGAGCCAGCCTTCTTTGCAACGCCCACGAGAACGGCGAACGAATCGGGGTCGTTCACGGCCATCTCGGCGAGCATCTTGCGGTCAACTTCGACCTCGGCCTTCTTGAGACCAGAGATGAACCTGCTGTAGCTCATGTCGTGCAGACGGGCTGCAGCATTGATGCGCTGGATCCAGAGGCGACGCATTTCACCCTTGCGAGCGCGCCTATCGCGATAGGCGTACTGCAGGGAATGCATGACCTGCTCGTTGGCAGCTCGGTATGAACGGCTCTTGTTGCCGTAATAGCCTTTTGCGCGGTCGAGGGTTGCGCGGCGGTGTTTTTTGGAGGCTACGGAGCGCTTAACGCGGGCCATAACTGACTCCTTCTACTAAAGGGGGGATGAACGGGAAAGAACTACAGGACTACTTGGTGAGAAGCTTCTTCATGCGTGGCACGTCTGCTTTTGCAACATCAGTTGGTCCAGACAGACGACGCTTACGGCGCGACGACTTCTTCTCGAGAATGTGGTTCTTGTTTGCCTTGCGACGGCGCAGCTTGCCGCTGCCGGTTACCTTGAATCGCTTGGCCGCACCCTTGTGCGTCTTCATTTTGGGCATGGTCTTCTCCTGGGGGGAAGATTGGTTTCGAATGGGTGACGGTATTACGCGTCTGGTGTCGGGTCTGGCGAGACCTCGGCGGCAGCTTCCGGAGTGGAAACTTCAGTGCCGTCTTCTGTGGCCTTCGCATCTTTAGCTGCCTTTGCCTTCGCAGCGGCCTGGGCCTGCTTGTCAGGTGCCAGCACCATGGTCATGTTGCGTCCGTCAAGACGAGCACGCTGCTCAACCTTGCCGACGTCCACGACCTTCTCAGCAATGCGATCCAGAATGTCCATTCCGAGCTCGGAGTGGTGGATCTCACGGCCTCGGAACATGATCGTGACTTTGACCTTGTGTCCGTCGCCCAGGAATCCCTCGACCTTGCGGGTCTTGGTATTGAAGTCGCCGATCCCGATTTTGGGGCGGTACTTCATCTCCTTGACGCCAGCCGAAGCTGACTTCTTACGGGATTCCTTGAGTTTTTGGGCCTGCTCGTACTTCCATTTGCCGAAATCCAGGATTCGACATACAGGTGGGTTTGCTGAAGGTGCGACCTCTACAAGGTCAAGTTCAGCTCGCCGAGCGATATTGAGTGCTTCTGGCGTCGGCTTAATGCCGAGTTGGGTGCCGTGCTGATCGATGAGGCGTACTTCTCGAACGCGAATGCGGTCGTTGATACGAAATTCATCGTCTCCTGGCGCAGCTATGTCCAGATTCCAGTGTGCAACGAGCTACCTCCAGGTGCGCGTGTTGATCCGTGGTTACGATCACTAACTGTTGACCGCAAAAACTCGAAAGGCGATCACAGATGTGACCGCCAAGAAAAGCACCACCGAACGGTGGCCTATCATCAGTACCTATCGCACGCAGTTGTGGACAGGTGGAAGCGGTCGCTCCACTTGCATTCGAGTTGTTGAAGAAAGAATACACCAATGAGCAGTCTCTGGACACCCGGCGGAGAACATCCCGTTGAACCCGCAAGCGATGACGCGGTCTATGACCCGGCTGACGACCCCGAATACGACCAGGATATGGTCGATGAGGTCCAGGCCCGGATGGAAGA
>CAYUOD010000641.1:0-1822 GCA_964446225.1 uncultured Acidimicrobiales bacterium
CCACCGGCGACCACATCCCCGGCTTCACCCCCCAACTCGACGATCAGGTACGTGCGATCGCAGTGTCAGTTGACGGAACCCGCATCTACGTTGGCGGCAAGTTCGACTTCGTGGACGGACAACCCCGCCGCGGCCTCGTCGCACTCGACGCAACCACCGGACGACCCGTCAGCGGCGAAGTCCCCGAACTCATGGGCAACGTCTACGACCTGGAGTTGTTCGGGAACTACCTCTATGCAGTTGGCACCTTCTCTGGCTCACCTGGCCTCGTACACCGCTTCGCGGCCCGGATCGATCTCCGTACCGGCGCAATCGACACCACCTGGAAGCCAGACCCCAACAAGGCCCCTAAGGCCCTCGCCGTCTCCCCCGACGGACAGCGCGTCTACATCGCCAATCCAACGGCATACGCAGGCGTAACGAATCCTGGCGGCGCAACAGTTGCAGCTGTCGACACGGTGACCGGAGCGCGCATCACCTCGTTCAATCCGACCCTCAAGCAGGCCGCACGAGACATCGACGCCACCCAGGACCGGGTCATCGTCGCCCACGGCTCAAACAACCGAGCCGTAACCCTCGACGCCGCGACCGGAAACTCACTTGTTGTGCACGGCGGCGACGGCGACTTCCAGGCCGCGCTCATCGCCGCGGACCGCGGGCTCATCGGCAGCCACTCCAGATTCCTCGGCAGCCAGACCTCAAACCGCATCGCAGCCATGAGGCTCATTGACGGCACCGTCGAGACGAACATCGCAGCACAGGTCACCGGCACCCAGGGCGTACATGCGCTCCTGCAGGTCGGACCCAATCTCTGGTTCGGCGGACAGATCGGCGTCGTGGGCAGCACCGGAACCTGGGCCGGCCACAGCCGCGTTGGCCCCGCCGACCCGCTGGGCATCCCCTCAACACCACAGAACCTGCAGGTCGCGAGCAGCGGACAGAGCCTCGTGCTCACCTGGGATGCCGCAACCGACGCCGACGGCATCGCTGGCTACCGGGTACTGCGCCACGGCGAGCAGATCGCCTACATCACCGCCACCACCTACACCGAATCAGCGTTGTCTGCGGGGACGACCGCCGACTACCGCATCGAGGCCGTAGACAACACCTGGACCTTCTCAGAGTCCACACCGTCAGCGCTCGGCACCGTCGGCGCAGCACCTCCCCCGGACCCAGCAGGCAACGCCCTGCTGGTCGTCAAGGACCCAGCTGCACCCCAGCAGGCCGATACCGAGATATCCAGCCTTCTCACCCAGGCAGGATTCGTCGTCACACTCGCTGATGATGCGACCGTGCAAGCCTCCGACGTGAACGCCAATGCCATCACCGTCATCTCACCAACGGTCACCAGTTCGACCATCGGTTCGAAACTCAACAGCGCGACCGCGCCGATTCTGAACGGAAAGGGCTGGCTCGCCGACGACCTCGGCCTCGTCACTGGCGTACAGACAGTGAGCCTCAGCCAGATCGAGATGGCGTCTCCGCCACCCGCCTATTCAGGTGGCCTGAGCGGAACCGTAACGATCCTGAGTGCCGCCAAATCCGTGGGCGTAGGAGTCACCTCGGGCGCTGCTGAGATTGTCGCCACCGGCGCAGCCAAGGACGCCGTCTACCTTTACCGCCAGAACGCACTGCTCACAGACGGCAGCAACGCCGCGGGCTGTCGTGGCGGCTTCCCACTGGGCAAGACCGCAGTCGACGATCTCACAGCCGACGGAGTAACGCTCTTCAACTCTGTTGTTATGGAGCTTGCTTCGAACTGCTAGGAGCCGGACATCTGTAAAGCGGTACGTCGGCCCAAAGACGCTCAAGCTCATACAGC
>CAYUOD010000642.1:0-1819 GCA_964446225.1 uncultured Acidimicrobiales bacterium
GGAGCTGGCGTGTGAAGTTCTCAGATACCGCAAGAAGAAGGCGTCCGTGACGGCGAAGAAGCAACCAGCCAAGAAGCCAGCAGCCAAGAAGGCTGCGACGAAGAAGGCAGCCGCGAAGAAGCCTCCAGCCAAGAAGGCCGCGACCAACGAGGCGGTCCCGAAGAAGCCTCCAGTCAAGACGGCGGCAGCGAAAACGGCAGCACCGAAGAAGGTCGCTGCTAGGAGGTCCGCTACCAAGAAGGCTACGCCCAAGACCCCCGTTAAGCCGGGCTCGGGTCGGATCAAGGTCAACAAGTTCTTCGACAAGGAGTTCCTTACCGCGCAGCGTGTGCTGTTGCTCAAGGAGCGCGCGCAGTACACCGCGAGCGCCGACCGTCTTGCGGCTGAGGCCGAGCAGTTGGCAGCCGACCGTGAACCCGGAGACGTACAGTTCGACGAGGAGTCGGGTGAAGGCGACACCATTTCGGTGGAGCGAGATCGAGATTTGAAGCTCAGCGCTCAGGCCCGTGAGAACGTGCAGGAGATCGACGCGGCCCTCGAACGCCTTCTTGCGGGTACTTATGGCATCTGTGAGTCGAGCGGTGAGCCGATTCCTAAAGAGCGCCTCGAGTTCATCCCTCACACCAGGGTAAGAGTCGAGTACAAGGCCGCTCGTCTCGGTAGCTGGTGACAGCGGCTCCTTTGACCGACACCGAAGCTCCGGCGAGCGGGTCGAGCAAGCGTCAACTGCGCCTGTTGTCGTACGGGGTCGCGGCTGTGGTCGTGCTCATCGATCAACTCACCAAGGCTCTGGCTGAAGCACGTCTCACGGGAGAACCGCCCTATGAGGTGATATGGAAACTTCAGTTCAATCTCTTCTATAACTCAGGGGCATCGTTCTCGCAGGGTCAGGAGCTTGGTCGGTGGATCGGGCTCCTCGTGGTTTTTGTGGTGATCTTCCTATTGCGCTCCAAGCTCAGCACGCTGTCGCGCGGTCACGCGTTCTCCGCCGGACTGATCCTGGGTGGTGCGCTCGGCAATCTCGTAGATCGAGTGTTCCGGGCAGACGACGGCATCATGAGCGGCAGCGTTGTGGACTGGATCGACTTCCAGTTCTTTCCAATCTTCAATCTTGCGGACACCGCGATCGTCATTGGCGTTGGGCTCTTGGTGTTGAGCGAATTTGCGCTGAGTCGCAAGCAGTCGTGACCAGCGAGGATCAGAGGGTAGAGATTCTTGTACCTTCGGTCTTTGTCGGGGAACGCATCGATCGTCTCATCGCACTGGAATCTGATCGCAGCAGAGCAACGGTTGGACGGGCCATCTCTGCTGGCGCAGTGACCTGCAACGGGAATCTGATCAGCACCCGATCCCATCGTGTGGCTGAGGGTGACCAGGTGGTGGCGGTCCTTCCGCCGCGTCGAGCGCTGCTGCCCGAGGCCAACAGCGACGTTCTCGTGAATGTCGTGCATGAGGATCCTGACTTCTGGGTTATCGATAAGCAGATCGGTCTCGTTGTCCACCCCGGCGCCGGACATATTGACGACACACTTGCGAACGGCCTGCTTGCGTTGGATCCTGCCATCGCCGAAGTGGGAAGCTCCGCGCGGCCCGGCATTGTGCACAGGCTCGATCGAGACACGAGCGGCCTACTCGTGGCAGCTCGCACCCAGTCCGCCTATGAATTTCTCACCACTGCGCTACAGGAGCGGCGTATGGCAAGGGAATATCGGGTCATCGTCGACGGCTGGACCGAGAACGCCAAGGGCGTCATCGAGGTGCCCATTGGCCGGAGTATGCGAAACCCGAAGCGCATGACTGTGGCGGCCGATGGAAAAGA
>CAYUOD010000643.1:0-1813 GCA_964446225.1 uncultured Acidimicrobiales bacterium
ATGGTCAAAACGTGCGACGATCTCTGCAGCCACCCGCCGCACCGCATCCAGCTCACCCATATCGGCGACAAACAGATGTGAGTCACCACCAATCAAATCGCGGGCAGCTTCACCGCGCTCACGGTTGTGACTCAGCATCGCCACCGTCACACCACGCTCGGCCAACTGGCGTGAAGCCTCGAAGCCGATCCCTGCGTTGGCTCCAGTTACTACACAAACCTTCGACATGGACGAGCCTATCCGCCACCCAGGTCGCTCTACTACGAGCAGTCGTCGCCTGCGAGAATGTACTCGCCTTCTATCGAAACCGACATGCCGTCACTGGAACCATGAATAACCTTCGCCGTTGGCGGATAGTCCGCGCGGATATCTGAGCCATCATGTGTAGGTGTCCTTGACCACACAGCGACTACGACACCCCACCCTGGCCTTCAGCGACCTGGCGGCACTCGGTGCCGAGGCAACGCTGGTGCCTGGCGCGCTGCCGCGCTACACCAGACTGGCGCTGTGGCTGGCGGGTGAAGATATCCCATACGCTAATGGTGAAGTTGTGCTCGTGCTTCCCGCCGGAAGCCAGTTTCGGCGCAGGAACGTGCCCGTGCGCTGGGTCCCACTCGGCGAGGTGCTCGACGAGATCCTGATACTCCCGAAGGACGATCAGACCAGCGACTCGGTGCGCGCCTGGTCAGTTGCAACGCACCTCGCCACTGAGCTCATCGCACGAGGACGGTTGACCCCGGGCATCACAGGCGACGGCAGCGACGTGTGGAGGCTCGGGCCCTTTGATGCGAACGACCTTGCTCGCTGGCATCAGTTAGCGTCCGCATTGCCTGCGCAAGCACACTGCATCCCGCTCGACGGCCGCTCACCGCTACGTGTGTCAAGCCCTGAGTCCGCCTTACGAACTTTCGGCGACGCCGTAGCCGACCTCATTCCACGCACCGCTGGGGCGCCGAACGCTGCTGGTCACCTCGCATTCGCATCCACTGGTCCCCATCAAGTGGGCGCGGCCACAGAGTGGTTCGCGAGCCTCGGTTCAACACAACGCTGCACGGTTGCCTTGCGTCTGAGCCCGCCGGATGATCCCGGCGAAGCGTTCGAGGCCGAACTTGTGCTCCAGAGCTACGATGACCCCAGCCTGATGCTCACCTCCGCAGAACTGTGGGACGCAACTGAGGCCGTGCTCGCCCGTTTCACAGACGCAGAGGAATCACTACTACTCGCTCTGCGCCGCGCTACCAGGATCTGGCCACCGCTAGAGCGGATGCTTGAAGAGGCACGTCCCGAACGAATCGTCCTTAGCGATGATGAATGCCATGACCTGCTCGGCCCAATCGCCGACGAACTCGCTACGGCTGGTCTGTCGATCCAGTGGCCAGCCAGGCTGTTCGCGCCCGTCGAGCTACGTCCAACTATCTCAACACCGACTCCGGCCAGTGGTGTAGCTGGAGTCTTCAGCCTTGATGCTCTGCTGGAATGGCGAGCGAGCCTCGATGGCGTCGACCTCACCGAGGCTGAGCTTGAGCAGCTCGCGGACGCCAAGCGCGGCATAGTGAGAATTCGCGGCCAGTGGGTGCGCGCCGACCCTGCCCGACTGGCGAATCTAAGGACACCCCGCAGACTCGGCGCAGGAGCAGCCCTAGGCGTGGCGCTCGGCGGAGCGCTAACGATCGAAGGAGTCTCTGGGGATGATATCAGCGCAGCGATCGTCGTCGAGGGGTCCCTGCAGCAGCTCGCAACACGACTCCGTGGCCTGGAACTGAACCGCGACCGTCCCGAGCCGATCGGCCTCGACGCCAAGCTACGACCCTAC
>CAYUOD010000644.1:0-1804 GCA_964446225.1 uncultured Acidimicrobiales bacterium
CGTGACATCCAGCGGAGCGATCATCCAGCCGACGCGCCAGCCAGTCATTGCATAGGTCTTGGCGACGCCGTTGAGCACGATGCATGTGTCAGCCAGCTCTGGCACAAGAACCGGCATCGAGTGGTGCGATGCGCCTGCATAGGTCAGATGCTCATAGATCTCGTCGGTGATCACCCAGACATTGTTTTCGACCGCCCACCTGCCGATGGCCTCAACAGCTTCCCTGGGATATACGGCGCCCGTTGGATTGGAGGGCGACACGAACAGCAGCACCTTGGTGCGGTCAGTCTTGGCTCCATCCAGCTGGTCGATCGTGACCTGGAAGCCACTGCTCGCATCGGTCTGAATGACCACAGGGACACCACCAGCGAGCCTGATCGACTCAGGGTAGGTAGTCCAGTAGGGAGCAATGAGCAGCACCTCGTCGCCCGGATCAAGCAGCGTAGCGAACGCCGCGAACACAGCAAACTTGCCGCCGTTGGTGACCACCACCTGAGCAGCATCGATCTCGTAGCCCGAGTCTCGCTTTGTCTTTACCGCAATGGCCTCACGCAGTTCGGGAAGTCCAGGGATAGGGCTGTAGCGATGGTTCTTCGGATCGCGGCATGCCTCGACGGCCGCCTCAACAATGTGCGCGGGCGTGGCGAAGTCGGGCTCGCCTGCGCCGAATCCAATGACATTCTCCCCAGCGGCCTTCATGGCCTTGGCCTTGGCATCGACGGCCAGCGTGGCCGACGGTTTGATCTGAGCAATACGGGCAGAAATGCGATTCATGAGACTGATTCTGTCTTTCACTTTTATCGAGAGCCTGTACCCGCGATAGTGGCATCTGTGAGCAACGATGTCCCCTCAATATTGATTCCCACCGAATTACTGCCAAAAGACGGCAGATTCGGCTCGGGACCATCCAAGGTTCGACCAGAGGCCATCGCGGCTCTCGCCGCGCGTGGCACTGATTTTATGGGCACCAGCCACCGCCGCCCGACCGTCAAGGATCAAGTCGGTGCATTGCGCACTGGACTCAGCGAATTGTTCGGCCTGCCAGACGACTGGGAGGTCGTGCTGGGCAACGGCGGAACGACCGTGTTTTGGGACGCAGCAACGTTCGGCCTCATCGAGTCCAACAGTCAACACCTGGCTTTCGGCGAGTTCTCTTCGAAGTTCGCCAAGGCAGTAGCCGCAACACCGTTCCTCAAAGAGCCCGAGGTCATCGAGTCGCCCGTAGGGTCCCACCCTGAGGCCGTGGGACGCCCAGGAATCGACACCTACGCCTTGACCCACAACGAGACCTCGACAGGCGTCCTGATGCCGCTCACGAGGCCTCAGGGCGCAGATGCCGACGCCCTGGTCGCGGTAGACGCAACAAGTGCAGCGGGCGCCGCCGCGTGGGACACCTCGCAGGTGGACGTTTACTACTTCGCACCGCAGAAGGCACTTGCGTCCGACGGCGGGCTCTGGATCGCCTGCTGCTCCCCCGCTGCCCAGGAACGCATCGAGCGCATCAATGCCTCCGACCGCTGGGTACCAGCGTCTATCGATCTGAGCATTGCGCTCGCCAACTCCAAGAAGGACCAGACCTACAACACGCCGGCGCTTGGCACCGTCCTGCTCGCCAAGGAAATGGTGAACTGGATCAACGAGAATGGCGGCATGAAGTTCAGTGAGGGACGCTCACGCGAGTCCTCGGGCGTGATCTATGACTGGGCCAAGAATTCGACCTTCGCGACGCCGTTCGTGAGCGATGAGTCGATGCGCTCACATGTCGTGACGACGATCGACTTCGAAGGAGTCAACGCCGACACCC
>CAYUOD010000645.1:0-1800 GCA_964446225.1 uncultured Acidimicrobiales bacterium
GGCTGGTCGCGACAATGGCATACCCCTGCTCATTACCGCTCGTTTGGGCACTATACCGAGCCACCATGCAGCGTGCGTAAAGAATCCTTGCAAAGGCTGACTCAAACGTTCACCGAGGTGCCACCACATGTGCAGCAGAGGTGGGTAGGTTCGAAACACAACAGCTTCGATGAGGAGTTCATGTGAGTGAGCCATCCGCGGTGTCAGGTTCGGACTCAGTGGACGAAGTGAGTAGACAGCTCGCCGTGACGGTGTTGGATACCTCAGTTCTCATTACCGACCCGCAGGCCATGTTTGCCTTTGCGGATACCTCTGTTGTGATCCCTCTGATTGTGATTACTGAACTCGACGGGCTCAAAGCGCGGTCTGACGATGTCGGCCGAGCTGCGCGCGAGGCCCTGCGCACAATCGAGGACCTGCGACTCGCCAACGGTGGCGACATTCGTTATCCGGTGGAGTTGCCCGGCGGCGGCACGTTCCATGTCGAGGCCAATGGCGTCCACCTTCGTGCCCTTGAGGAATACGGTCTGGATCTCTCCCAGCCTGACAACCGGATTCTGGGTGCTGCAAAAGGGCAGGTTCGCCGTGGCCGTGTGACTGTTGTGAGCAACGACGCGGCGCTACGAATTAAGGCGGCCCAGCTCGGCCTGGATGCAGCAGAGCACGAGCGGGGAAGCCGTGTTGGTGAGTACGAGGCCGCGGGTTGGCGCTATGTGGACGTCGGTTCTGAGACAATTGACAGTCTGTACAAGACCCACCGGCTGCAGTTGGAGGACGTCTCAGAACAGGACAGGGCCGAGATTGCGGCTCTGTCGGTGAACGAATTCGGAGTACTCAGGTGCGGCACACAGTCAGCTCTGGTTCGTAGGCGTTCCTCAAGCATCGAGCAGACGACCGATTCTGAGGCCTGGGGTCTTCGGCCACGCTCAAAGGAACAGCGTTTCGCGTTGGATCTTCTGTTGGATCCTCTCGTGCGTGTGGTCGCTCTCGACGGAGTTGCCGGTACCGGCAAGACCATTCTTGCGATAGCGGCTGGTCTGGAACAGGTCGTCGAGCACACGCATCGCCACTACGGCAAAGTGTCGATCTTCCGGCCGATTGTGCCGGTAGGGCGAGCCGAGCTTGGTTACCTGCCCGGGGATCTGGATGAGAAGTTGGATCCATGGATGCGCGCGGTGAACGATGCCCTGGTGGCGCTGTCAACTGACCGCGACGAACAGAACGCCCAGAAGCTCATCGACGAACTCAGGGACCGCTTCCAGCTCACGATGGAGTCGGTGACTTTCCTTCGAGGTCGTTCGCTTGTCAACACCTATGTGCTTGTGGACGAGGCGCAGAACCTGGAACCTACGACTCTCAAGACCATTCTCACCAGGGTCGGCGAAGGTTCAAAGATCGTCTTCACCGGTGATGTGACCCAGATCGATCAGCCTTATCTTTCTGAGCGAACGAACGCGCTCAGCGTGTTGATCGATCGTCTGGCTGGCCAGGAGATATTTGGTCACGCGCGCCTCACGAGCGGCGAGCGTTCAGAGGTGGCGGATCTGGCGGCGAAGCTGCTCTAGAGTCCGAGTTCTTTACGAAGATCGTCGAGCGTTGACTCAGCCTCGACTGAGGCCATGGCGTCGCGCAACTCTGCCTCAGCACCTTCTGGCGTGACAGAACGCAGCTCAGCCTGGGCCGAGGCATCGGCCAGACGCTGAGAGATCTTGTCGTCGATCTTGCCGAGGGACGGAGAGTCGAGCTCCATTGATGCACTCATCGACTCGACGGCTTTGTTGACGTTCTCCTGCATCTTGG
>CAYUOD010000646.1:0-1795 GCA_964446225.1 uncultured Acidimicrobiales bacterium
CAGACCTCGCCGATCGTGAACTCTGGAGCGGGGGCTTTCTTGAGGCGACGATTGTTCTCGGCGAGCGAGCCGATACGGATGCCGACGACCGACTCCTGGCTGCCCTGCGCGCTGCGTGGAGCTACCCGGCCCTGACCGGGATATATTCCGGCCGCGACGATTTCGGGCCAGACAGCGTGCCCCTGGACGGAATAGACGCCAGGCAACTGGATCCTGAAGTATCCGATCACCTCTACGGGTGGCTGGTTCTGCCTAACAAGTCTCTGTGCGTAGCTGGTACCTGTGTGGCGCGCGAATGCCACGGACACAGCCCGCTCGACTGGCTTGATGTATATCTGCCTTTGGGTGGGCTCGCCGCTGTGGACAGCCGGGTCGGCGCATACCCGTCCGACCAGGATGCGGACTGCCAGGACTGGCTGGAACCGATATCCAACGTGCTCGGAGAAATCGCTCGCTCCATCTGTAGGGCAGCAGATGCCCGCCACGCAGTCGTCGGGTTCGAGGTGTCTGGACACTCCGCAGCCGAGGACTTCGACGGCGTGGTGCCAGAGCAGCGCTCGGTTGGGTACGTGACCCCAGATTCAGCCCGGCAATTCGTCTATTTGGCTCCCACAGACTGGCGCTGACAGGCCCCGCCAACACCTGCGGCAAGATGCCAGATTGGCGGCTTTTTCCTCATCCCCCGACAGCGCTGCATCCACCTGCACCATCCACAGTGGTAGGGCCATTATTCTCTAGCGGGAACCACGTGTGCCGCCCACACTGAATAGCGATGTTGACCGGCACAAAGCAAGAAAGGGCTGATGCGTGCGTATTGCGATAGTTCGGGAACGGATAGCGAACGAGCGACGGGTGGCATCCGCCCCGGAGGCGGTGCGAAAGCTGGTCACTGATGGCCACGAGGTTCATGTCGAAACAGGGGCGGGGGTGGCAGCTGGTTTTCCAGACGCCCAATACGAAGCCGCGGGAGCAGCGATCGCCGCGGATCTGGTATCCACGATCGGGGCAACTGGCGTAGTGCTGAGCGTCAACGGGCTGCGCGACAGTGATCTTTACTCCCTCACCTCACAGCATCTCGTCATTGGTTTGCTCGACCCGCTGTGGTCATCGCAACAAGCAGAAGCCCTCGCCGCCACCGGCGCGAGCGTGATGTCCCTGGACCTGGTGCCACGCAGCACTCGCGCTCAAGCCGTCGATGTGCTCTCGTCAATGGCCACAGTGGTCGGATTTCAAGCGGTGCTGCTGGCTGCTGGGCGTCTACCAAAACTCTTTCCGTTGATGATCACGGCCGCTGGCACGATTCCCCCGGCCCGCGTGGTCGTCCTCGGAGCTGGTGTTGCTGGCCTGCAGGCAATGGCCGTGGCCCGGCGCCTCGGAGCCGGCGTCGAGGGATTCGATATTCGGCCCGAGGCACTCGAACAGATCAGGTCCCTAGGGGCGCGCTCCATCGACCTGCAACCACCCGACGGTGACGAAACGCCTGCGGAACGGGCCGAACGCACCCAGCTAGCTCTCACGCCGTACCTGGCAGACGCAGACATTGTGATCACCGCAGCCCAGATTCCCGGGGCGCGCAGCCCCATCCTGGTGACGGACGCGATGGTCGAAGCCATGGAGCCAGGTTCGCTGGTCATCGACCTGGCGGCACAACGCGGCGGTAACTGCACGCTCACCCAGCCCGACGCTGAAGTTCTCCACCAGGGAGTGACCGTGCTGGGCCCAACGCAGCTGGCCTCAGACATGGCGACGTCGGCTTCGCGCATGTTCGCCAACAACCTGCTCAATCTGGTCCGCC
>CAYUOD010000647.1:0-1795 GCA_964446225.1 uncultured Acidimicrobiales bacterium
TCCCGCCAAGGCGACACCGTGGCCCGACTGGGAGGCGACGAGTTCGCGATAATCGCAGAGCAGATCGATCAGGTCGAAGAAGCGATGGAGCTCGCCGTACGTATTCTTGCTGTGTTGAACGCGCCACCGAAGCCAGGCGACCACCCGGCGACCGCAAGCATCGGCGTCGCTCAAGTGGACAAGACCACTGATCCGGAGTCGATTGTGCGCGATGCTGATGCAGCTATGTACGAAGCAAAGCGACTGGGTCGTGCTCGCATTGTCCGCTTCGAGCCAAGTATGCGCACAAAGTCAACCTCAGAATCCCGTGAGGGCTAGTCGTAAGTCGCTTCCAGCCACCATTGCTGGGCCTCACGCACGAGCAGATAAGCACGACCATCTGCGGTGAGGATCTGCATGCGAGCACGCCGCTTCTCCCCTGCTGGATCCCACCAACGTTCTGAACTCGGCCAAGGGCCAGCCCAGGCATCTACCTGTTCTTCTTCCCTACCGACAACAACACTGGCAGGGCTGCCACTCAAAGCGCCGCGGGCATCAACCTCTATGACATCGCCCTGCTTGTCATGGAGTTCTGCTCGCTCGGGCTCAACTGGCACATAAGCCGGGGACGGGGACGGCACACGCCCAGGCCAGGGCGCATCGGTACGGTCTGGTGTTTCAATTCTCCTGTCGCTGCGCAACGACGCGGCCTGAGCTGGGATCCAACGCACCTGTTCGCCTGGCCCACGGCCGCCACAGAGCTCCAGAAGACGCACAGCCTCATGACCAAGGAGGCCTTGCAGACGGGTAACAGCGCGGACGACATCGTCTGTTGCTCTGGCCTGTTCGCCCCAGAGGTCAAGCTGGCTGCCCTTATCAGGAACGAGTACATCAGGTATGAGCCTGAGAAGTTCAAGTGGACCAGTCGGGCGTAGCGACGAAGAAAGCCAACCATCCAACTGCCAGCGCATGCGATCAGCGATATCTGATGCGCTGAAGGCTCCGCTTTGACGCCAGAGCCGAACATGTTCCTCACCATGCTCGGTGCGCACCTCGATGGCAACACACGTGCAGGCAATTCCTCGGTTGGCAAGTTTGCTGTGCAACTCATCTGCAAGACCTCTGGCTAAAAAGGACGCCGCCTCAACCTCGTAGATGGGAGGATCCAGTAGCGCCTCGGTGATCATCTCAGGAGGGACAGGTCTGGCTGATACCGGCCTGGGGTCCATACCCAGCGCGAGCCGGTGCGCGACGACTCCTTCTGGCCCAAGCCGACCGGTGACATCACCAGCATCCAACTTTGCGAACTCGCCAAGTGTGCGCATTCCAAGGCGAGAAAGAAGATCAACCAGCCGCTCCCAATCACCCACTTGAGACCCGGCGAGCTGGGTTCTCGTGAGCACATCGACTCCGAAGGCACTAAGGAAGGCCCGAGTATCGCCTTCGGCAACTACGAGACATCCCGGTCTGCCTGACGCCTCTACGCCAAGTGGCATTGTCTGCAGCTGTGCCGCCAAGGTCGCTGCGAAGTGTCCTTCGGCCACTCCAACACAAGCAGCCAGAAGTCTGTGGGCGTCACCCGGAACACCCAGTTTTTCAAGGACCCCAGCTACTGCGGCATCTACAGTAAGCGCCGCCTTTTGCGCCATAGGCAGGTCCCCGCCCAGGTAGCGCGATGGGCCGCGGGCATGAAACGTCAACATACCGGGAACGGTCACTTCCACCCGCGGTGAAATATCTTCAAAGGCGGCAACAACGGGTTCGAACCAGCGCATGTCTCTGGACACATCATGCTCAACAAGATCAAGCTCGGCAC
>CAYUOD010000648.1:0-1789 GCA_964446225.1 uncultured Acidimicrobiales bacterium
AGTTGAGGGCCATGGCGGATTCCACATGGTTCCAGGCGTCGGCGTGACCGCCGGGGAACCAGAGAATGAGCCCGTCGTCCGTCTGGTCGCGCAGGATTGACGACCCCATGGCCTGCACGTCGTCGGCTTCGATGATGCCTGGTAGCGCGAGCACTAGGCCGCCTCTGGCTTGGTGCCGTAGAGGACTATGGATTTTCCTATTGCCGGGTTCAATACCTGTTCGGCGACCCGTGTGACCTTGGGTGCGGTCATGATGTCCCACTCCAGAAGCTTCTTGTATTTCTGTACCAGTAGATTCGATTCATCCTCGGGCCCAACGGCGCATCGCAACCACCAGTAGGGGGCGTGCAGGGCGTGTGCTTTGGATGACCCGTTGATGTCGAGTCCGGCACGCATCATCTTCATACGCAACTCGGCCTTGGAGTAGATGCGTACATGGCCGCCTTCAGCGATGGGTGCGTGGTAGTCGTCTGAAAGGGCCCAGCAGATGCGTTCCGGCAGCCATGCCGGGACGGTCACCGCGATTGTTCCGCCGGGCCTCAGCACGCGTACGAGCTCCGCGAGCGCGGTGCGGTCATCATCGAGGTGCTCCATGACTTCGCTGGCGATGATGCGGTCGAAAGATCCGTCCATGAACGGGAGCTCGAGGGCGTTGCCCCGCGTTGCCATGGCGGCGGACTCTGGGCTGAGTTCGCCCGCTTCGTCCATGGCAGCAACGGTGTTGCATACAGAGGTGAGTTCGTCGAAGGAGTAGTCCAGCGCGACCACATGGGCTCCGCGCCGAATTGCTTCGAAGGCGTGGCGTCCGAATCCGCAGCCCATATCGAGCAGTCGATCGCCAGCTTGGAGGCCGAGAGTGTCGTAGTCAGCGGTCAGCACTAGGAGTCTTCTCCAGCGACTTGTTCTGCCGCGATCTCAGCGAGCAGTGCCCGGTACTGGTCGACGGTGCGCTCTGCGGTAATGCGCCATGAGTAGTTGTCGATGACGCGCGTACGGCCAGCAAGACCGATTGTCCCGCGCAGCTCAGGTCGGCCGATGTTGGCGAGCAGTGCTTCGGTGAGTTCCTCGACATTGCCCGGCTCGACATGAATTGCTGTTTCGCCGTCCTCGCCGACCACCTCAGGCAGTGCGCCGCCTGTCGTCGCGATGAGTGGCACGCCGCAGGCCATCGCTTCAACGGCCGGGAGTGAGAATCCCTCATAGAGCGACGGCACAACCGCAAGCTCTGCCTCGTTGTAGAGATCTACGATGCGCTGGTCGCTGACGCCTGAGACAAATTCCACGTCGTCAGCGATTCCGAGCCGGTCGATAATGGCGAGTGTTGGGCTGTCGTACTTGGGTTTGCCAATGATCACGAGTGAGGCGTCGTGCTCGGTACGCAGCTTGGCGAACGATTCGAGCAGATAGCGCAGGCCTTTCATCGCAACATCGGCGCTGGCCGTGGTCATGATGCGTCCCGGCACTACCTGGATGTCCGGGTTTGGTTTGAAGTGATCTGGGTCGACTCCGACGTGCACGATGTGCAGCCGGTCCGGGTCGACCCCGTGCTCGGTGACGATGTCCTTGTAGCTGTTCGATGACACGGTGATGATTCGTCTCAGGCGTTTCGCGACACGGGTCTGCATCTTCGTGAACGCATAGAAGCGGCGCTTTGTGAACCGCTTCCAGGGGTTAGGAGCGTGTTCCATTTCGACGCGCCGGTCCACTGGAATCGGGTGGTGGATCGTGCCGAGCACGGGCAGGCCCGTTTTCTGAATCTGTAGGATGCCGTAGCCGAGGCACTGGTTGT
>CAYUOD010000649.1:0-1788 GCA_964446225.1 uncultured Acidimicrobiales bacterium
GTCTCAACGGCCAGATCCAGACCCTTGAGTCGCTGAATCCGTCCGACGAAAAGCATGAGCGGTTCGGGCCCCAAACCGAGAACCTCACGTGCAGCCGAACGCGAGCCTGGGGTAAAGAAACGATGATCCACCCCCGGGGACACAACCTCGACACGATCTGGGTCTGCGCCATAGAGCTCGACGAGTTCGCGAGCCTCAGTCGAAGTGTTGGCGAGCACGGCGTCTGAGCAGCCCACGATTGCGGCCTCTGCGGCAGCTCTTGCGGGCGCCGGCGCTTCCCCACCGAGCTCCTTCACCTTCGAGAGCGTATGGAACGTGGTCACCAGCGGGCGGTTGAGTCGGTGCTTGAGGGCATGGCCAACCACACCTGACAGCCAGTAGTGCGCATGGATCGCATCTGCGCCACTCGCTGCCACGAGAGGCTCGATGGCATCTGTGAAGTCATCGAGGATGTCGACAAGCTGCTCTTTGGGAAGATTCCACGGACCCACATCGACGTGGTGAACAATGAACCCCGGAGCTACCTCTACGAGTGGCTGCTGATCTTCGCTGGTCCGGCGAACATAGATGTCGCAGTCGACGCCGGCTCGAACAAGCGCCCGTACCAGCTCGTTCACATAGATGTTCATGCCACCGCTGTCGCCGATTCCCGGAGGATCGAGCGGTGATGTGTGCATTGAAATTACGGCGAGTCGACGCATATGAACTTAGGCCTCAGGCGTTTCCGCGCTTGGATTCTCGTGGCGGAAGGACCGGTAAATCGTAACCAAAGTTTGCTGCTGTTCCACCGATAGGTACGGATCCGAGCGGATCATGTCTTCCAAACTGGGAAGATCATCCCGCTCATCCAGTATGCCAGCCTTCACGTACAGTGACTCCGCGGAGATTTTTAGTGCTGACGCCAGCTGCTGAAGAATGTCGGCCGAGGGTTTCCGCAATCCTCGCTCAATCTGGCTGAGGTACGGATTCGAGATGCCAGACAGTTCTGAGAGGCGGCGAATCGACATTTCGCCTCTGCGGCGCTGATCGCGAATGAACTCGCCGAGTTCTTCTAGCCGCAGTTCGATTTCGTCTCGCACAGCTCAACGCTATGCCATTGTGCGTACTTACGCTATTTGCGCTGCTTTGCACACTGGGCCGGGCGCTCAGCTCAGATCAGCGCCTCAAGAGGAAAATCGACGTCGTCGTTGCGATAACGCACCCCAACTTCGGCCTGAATGGCGTCCACAACACGGTGAAGTGAGCGGCGCAGTGTGGAGACTCGATCCTCATAGTCCAGCAGGCGACCACGCATCATCGAACGCTCAGGCTCGGGCAGCGCAGCGAGCCCTGCGAGGTCCATTCCGCCGCAAACAAGATCCAATTCATGCAACAGCTCGTCGTCAGGCTCGGCCACCTCGACCATGTGGGCCACCCGGTGGCGGCTCGAAGTCTGAGGATCAGCCAGCAAGCTCGGCACAGAACGCAGGAGGCTATCGACCTGGTTCTCTTCGCTGCTCACGTCGGCCTGCAGAATGTCGAGCTGACCATGGATGACCCTGCGAAGAAGCGACAGTTGTGCTTCAACTTGCAGACAACGTTCACGTCGTGCGCGCAACTCGGCCATGTCCAGTGATGCGATTGCATCGACCTCTCCGCCAAGATACTCAGACTCAAGGTTGTTGAGCTGCATATGTGATCCACTTCGTGTTGCTCGTTGTAACTACCTCATCGGTCGTTGCCGGTGCCGAGTTGAGCTACTCATCACGCTAACGAGGAAACCAGCAAACCAATCGCCCACGCCCACAC
>CAYUOD010000650.1:0-1788 GCA_964446225.1 uncultured Acidimicrobiales bacterium
TCAGCGAAGACCGGAAAGGGTATCCCGGAGCTGCTCGATGCGGTCTCGGGCCTGCTTCGCCTCACGAGCAGTGTCGTGGAGTTGATGGTTCCCTATTCGCGCGGTGACGTGACCGCAGCAGTGCATCGTGAGGGTGAGGTGCTCTCCATCGAGAACACCGATGAAGGGTCTCACATCTATGCGCGACTCGATGCCGCTGGTCGTGGCTTGCTGAGCGAGTATGTCGTGGATGGCGCATCGTGACTGAGGGGTTTGTTCCACCTCCTTATCCCTACGATCGTCTCAAGGATTTGGCGGCGATTGCTGAGCAAACGCATGGCGAGGTCGTCGATCTGTCTATTGGGACGCCCTGCGATCCTCCGCCGAAGCTCGTGCTCGACGCGATCCAGAACTCAGGCAGCGAGCGCGGCTATCCGACTTCGGTCGGTAGTCCGGCGTTTCGTGCGGCCGCCTGCGGCTGGTTACAGAGTTTCCTCGGCGTGTCCATCTCGGAGTCTCAGGTGGCGGCCACCGTTGGGTCCAAGGAGTTTGTCGCAGGTCTTCCCCACTGGCTCAAACTCAGGACTCCTGACCGTGACGTGGTGCTCTATCCAGAGGTGGCATACCCCTCTTATGCAATGGGCGCCACGCTGGCTGGCTGCGAACCGGTGGCGGTTCCCGTCCTCGACGATTTCTCGCTGGATCTCGCGGCGATACCGCAGGACAAGGCCGAGCGGGCGTTGTGTCTTTGGGTCAACAGCCCAGGAAACCCCGCCGGTGGAATCCAGGATCTGGGTGCGGCCGCAGCTTGGGGCCGCGCACACTCAGTCCCGGTGTTCAGCGACGAGTGTTATGTGGCATTCACCTGGGCCGGCAAGCCCAGCTCAATTCTGCAGCACGGCACCGACGGCGTGATCGCAGTGCACTCGCTCTCTAAACGCACGAACCTGGCTGGCATGCGCGTCGGCTTCTTCGCTGGTGACGGCGAACTGGTGCACTACCTGAGCGAAGTACGAAAGCATGCCGGATTCATGGTCGCTGGTCCGTCGCAGGCTGCGGGCGCCGCGGCTCTGGGCGACGAGCGCCACGTTGACGAGCAGCGGGAGCGCTACTGGCAGCGCCTTGAACGCATGGCTCGGACCCTGGCCCGGTTGGATGTTGTAGCCGAGCCGCCGCAGGGTGCGTTCTACTTGTTCCCCGAGGCTCCCGAGGGTGATGCCTGGTCCTTCGCTGAGGTACTTGCGAGGCGAGTCGGCGTCATTGCGAGCCCAGGAGAGTTCTATGGTGACGCGGCGAAGTCCCGCATCCGGTTTGCCCTTGTGCGCTCGAACGAAGCCATGGATCTCGTCGAGTCACGCTTGACCTAGGCCGACCGTAAGCCAGCTAGCGTGAATACATGGCTGATCTACAAGCACAGGTAATTGCGCTCTGGGAGCGCCGCGAGATGTTGAGCGCCGGTGATTCCGAGGCGCTCGCCGTAGTAACGCAAGCGGTTGATTTGCTTGACTCGGGCGAGGTCCGCGTTGCCGAGATGGTTGGCGCTGAGGTGATCGTCAACCAGTGGCTCAAGTACGCGATCCTGCTACTGTTCCGGCTCGCCGAGATGGAGACGATCGAACTCGGACCTTTCGAGTATGAAGACAAGATTCCGCTCAAGAAGGACTTCGCTGCAGCGGGCGTGCGTGTATTGCCAGGGGCATCGGCCCGCTGGGGTTCACACCTCGAGCCAGGCACGATCATGATGCCCAGCTATGTGAACATTGGCGCCTACGTCGGCAGCGGCACGATGGTCGACACCTGGGCCACCGT
>CAYUOD010000651.1:0-1788 GCA_964446225.1 uncultured Acidimicrobiales bacterium
TCTTTTTTCCAAAGGTTCCAGCCGTGTTCGTCGAGATCGTGCGACTTCTGATTGTTGTGCTCGCCACAGCCATTGGCTACCGCGTTTCTGGTTCTGTGGATGCGACCCCAACTGAAGCCAACATTGGTCTTCTTATGGGGGCCAGTGTTGGCTATGTGGTTGGCGGCGTGCTGGGCCGCTTCATGATCCGGGCGACGGGGCTTCTTGAGCATCGGATGAGTTCGGTCTCGGCCCCGGAGCTGCTGCTCGGATTCTTTGGCGCGGGACTCGCGGGCCTGATGGGTGCGATCCCGGGCCTTTTCTTCGTGTATGTGCTGCCTGCCTACTGGGGTTGGCCGGTCATGGGATTGTGTATCTGGATCTCGGGGTATGTCGGCTCGCGCCTGGCTGTGGCCAAGAGCAAAGAGCTATTGGATCTTGCTGGCCTTGCTCCGAAGACCCTCGCCTCAGCGCGTCGCTTTGGCGACGCGCCCGTGGCCCAGGAAGTCCTGCTGGTGGATACCAGCGCCGTCATGGATGGCCGACTCCTCGGAGTGCTTGAGGCCGGATTCCTGCGTGGTGATCTCGTTGTGCCGCGCTTCGTGCTGGATGAGTTGCAAGGCATCGCAGATGCGCAGGACCAGAATCGACGCAGGCGGGGCCGGGCAGGTCTTGAGAACCTGCGCATGCTCGGAGATCATCAGGCGATACGCCTTCACATCGTCGACGATGAGGTTCCGGGGTTTCATGAGGTGGATGCAAAGCTTGTGTCGCTTGCTAAAGAACTTGGTGCAACCCTGTTCACCGCAGACAAGCCCCTGGCCCAGGTCGCAGAACTTCAGGGTGTGCCCACCGTGAGTTTGCATCTACTGGCCTCAAGCCTTCAACCACAAGTATCGGCCGGGGATGAACTCAGCCTGACGATCGAACGGATCGGCAAGGAAGCCGGCCAGGGAGTCGCGTTCTTGAGTGATGGCTCGATGGTGGTGGTTTCAGAGGCGGCGCAGCTTGTGGGCAGGAGCATCCGCTTGCGCATCGTCACAATGACGCGGACATCCGTGGGCCACATGTTCTTCGCCACGGTCCTTTCTGAGGGCACGGTTGACACACCTGTTGACAATCACACTGAGCAGAGCGGGCCACTCCCGCTGAGATAGGCCAAACTGTGAGGTATGGCCAATCAGCTCAGCACGAACTCGAGGCCACAGGTCTGGACCATTGTCGTAGCGGCCGGTTCAGGGAGTCGCTTCGGAGGGCCCAAGCAGTTCAGCCTGCTTGGTGATCGATCGGTACTTGACTGGTCTTTGGAAGCGGCGTCTGCGGCGTCAGATGGCGTGGTCGTGGTCCTTTCTGAAGATCAGCTGGCGGACTTCGATCTCACGGTGTCGCCAGCCGATGTCGTGGTCGAGGGAGGCGAGACCAGGGCGGACTCAGTTCGGGCTGGTCTCGGTGTTGTTCCTGCGGCTGCCGACATCGTTTGTGTGCATGACGCGGCGAGACCGTTCGCGGGACAGAGCTTGTTTGCAGATGCCATCGCCGCAGTCGTTGGGGGTGCCGACGGAGCGATCCCAGGAGTTCCCATAGTCGACACGGTCAAGCTGCTTGTCACTAATGCCAGCTCAGTCGATGAGTACGCCGAAGTGGAGCAGACGCTGGACCGGTCAAGGTTGGTGGCTGTGCAGACTCCGCAGGCATTTCAGGCGAGCACGCTTCGGGCGGCCCACGCCTCTGGGGCTGAGGGCACCGATGATGCAAGCCTGGTTGAGCGATTTGGTGGCACAGTTGTGTCAGTGGCTGGCGACCCGGCCA
>CAYUOD010000652.1:0-1781 GCA_964446225.1 uncultured Acidimicrobiales bacterium
AAGGTACGCAACAAGATCCACCTTGAGCCGGCCAACGAAGCACTCGAAACGATGATCTTCGCCGCAGACGAGGTCAACCTCTTCGGCAAGGTTGTCACGGTGATGCGCAGCCTTTAAGGGCGCATCGCATCACCCGCAGAACATCCCCCAAGCCAGTTCGCTGGTTCAGCGCCGCACCACTATGACGCGCCCACTATGACTGTTCCTGATGAAAGGTCTCCGACGAGGAGGTAGCAGCCATCGCCAAGCGTGGCAGGCAGGTTCACGTAGCCCACACCAGGCTCCAGCGCCTCGGTCGGCAGGTAGGTACCCACTGTTTCAAATGGGAATGTCTCTGCCTCGGACTCCGTGTAGGCAATGGTGAGCAGCCCGACCTGTTCACCATCGTCGAGTGAAAGCGCCACGCCACGCTCGCCATCTGGCCATACGATATAGAGACTGCTGCCTGCAGAGGCGGACGCAGGTTCGATCAACAGCGCCAGCTCGGACGCGTCTGCCCCAGAACATTGCTCCACAGGCACTTGAGACGTTACGGTCTGCCCGCTGCTAGCGGTTGACGAAGCTTGGCCGTCGTCAGAGCTTGTGCACCCAGCGAGCAGGAACTGTTACGCACAGCCACCGTCTGCCCACATATCCAGCGTCGCGGGCAACTGCCAGCGCGGGTCGCTACTCGCTGGTCAGGAGATCCTCGAGAACCAGACTCACCTGCACCAGTTCAGCCCGGTTGACGTGCTCGTCAGCAGTGTGGGCCAGTTCAGGCTGACCAGGACCAAAGTTCACCGCGGGGATTCCGTGGGAGGCGAACCTTGCGACATCGGTCCAGCCGAGCTTGGCGTGGACCGCAAGGTCATGCTTGGCGATGAGGCGTTCGAGCAGCGGCTGATGTACTGCGGGTAGAGCGCCCGTGGCCATCTCGGTGACCTCGAACTCGTCCACAGCACCGACAAGTCTGCGCATCTCGGCTTCAGCCTCTGCAGCGGACCTGTCAGGTGCAAAGCGGAAATTCACAAGCAACTCTGCCGAGTCAGGCACCACGTTGAGCGCCACTCCCCCGTCGACTGTTACCGCCTGCAGCGCCTCATGAAACTGGCAGCCAGCTATGACCGGGCGCCGAGGCTCATACTCACTGATGCGTTGCAGCAACGGACCAAGCCGGTGGATCGCGTTCCGTCCCTGCCAGGCCCTGGCCGTATGTGCACGCTGCCCGAATAGCCTGAGTAGGGCTCTCATGGTGCCTTGACAGCCGGCCTCTATCCGCCCCCCCGTAGGTTCTCCGAGAATGGCGAGATCGGCGGCGAGCAGCTCGGGCACCTCCCGGAAAAGTTCGCCCAGGCCGCTGTGAACTCCCGCAACCTCTTCCCGTGCATACATCACGTAGGTCACATCTACCGCGGGCTGTCCGTGTCTGCGAGCGAGGTCGACCATGACTGCCAGACCGGCTTTCATGTCACACGACCCCACCCCATAGAGCCGGTCGCCCAGAATCCGCGAAGTCGCGTTACCCTGCGGCGGGACAGTGTCCGTGTGCCCCGCCAGAACGACCCGGGTGTCGCGACCGAGCTCAGTACGAGCCACCAGGTTGTCGCCGACTCTCGTCACATCAAGGTGCTCGATCTCGCTGAACAGGTCCTCCAGGTCATCAACAAGCTCGCGTTCGTGATGGCTGACCGATGCAATGTCGACCAACGAAGCAGTGAGCGCGAGCAGGTCAGTCATGTCGCCGCGCCGTGGTCCCTGAGGATCTGATTCAGCGCAGATTTTTCGTGACGCTCGCCCTCTTC
>CAYUOD010000653.1:0-1779 GCA_964446225.1 uncultured Acidimicrobiales bacterium
CAGTGGGGGATCGGTGGTGGATCCCAGCGCTTCCGGCCTTCGCTGCCTTTTTCGTCTCATTGGCCATGCGGAGACGGCTCGATCGCGTCGTGGGCAACACTGAACAGAGACGGACTGCTTTGGCAGATGCAGGGCGTGTCGCCCCACCGTTGCTGTATTGGAGTCTCTTCGCGGTCGGCGTGCTCGTGATGCTGAGCGGCGCCTGGTGTTGGCTAGTACACGTAGAGCGTGACGGAGACCTCTTCTTCGAGAGGATCCCTCTTGGAGATCGTGTGCTGATCACGGCGGCGGACTACCCGCTGCCCGCCTAGTGGATGTCCGCGACGCAGTGTCAGTGCTACTGGCCATGTTGGCGTTTCTGTCGATGAGTTCATGGTTGAACACCAAGGGGCGTTCGCGGCTTCGCGCCGATCACCTGTCTGGGCTTTAGCTAGGACATTCCGAATTGTGGACTGCGTCCGCGGCTGCGAGATTCTCACAACAGTGCGCATCGAATGGCGATCAACTCGGATCTATTGTGTTGAGATGGGGAGCACGGTGATGGGGAAAGATTGCTCAATCGGGACTGCGCCCGCCTCGGGTTCGGATACAAGCGACATCTTCCGGTCAGTACCGCTCGACTCTTTGGGTAAGCCCCGGACTCTGACGCCGGGCTCATCGACTACAACGTTTTCCACTGCGACCTCGTCGTGGGCCTTGTGTCCAACAGACCTCGATTTCACTCGGTTTTCAATTGGGGCTCGCAGTATTGTTCAGAAGCAGAAGACCAGTAATCACGGAGGTTCTTGAGAATGGCTATCCCATCTCCGACCCATTTGGCTGACGGGGATTCGGTAGGTTTCCTTCGCGTATTTCATGTGGAGGCGTTCCGGGGCGGTATGAATCGGTTGCTGCTCCGGGCGATGCCGACTGATGACACCGCAGAACGGGTCGAGATCCTCTTTCACTATGTGCAGCGGATCGATCTACCAATGTTGTTCGAGGGCCTGACGATTGAAGATGCCACGAGCGAGGATCGATCGCTCGAGCCGTGGCGTGGCGTGCTCCTCCAGTTCCCAAAGCTACGCGTGTTCCGTTTCCTGTCTGCGGGTCTGGTAGTTGGTCGCGTTGCGGCGGCCGGGTGTATTTATGGTGAGGACGATGCGGCACTGGGGGCACCATCGATGTTTCCGTTCATGGGATAGCAGCGGGTGATGCTGATCAGCGAACTGCTTAGTCCTTCTGGAGGGCGATCCGCCAAGCGTCGATCTGGCGAATTAGTGTCGTGGTCGCCTTTCTGATCGAGAACTTCGTGTGCGACATGAGAGTGCGCCCGACTCGGATAGTGGCTAGGGATAATGGTGATCGCTGAGAGCTGTGGGACAGCTGCCGCGTACTCGGTAGAGGTGCTGTGATGAGCGAGTCGATGGTTGATTGGTTCTTTGAGCACGAATACGACGACAATTTGCGGGAGATCCTCACGACCGATATCGCTTCTTGCGACAGCGGCATAGCGAGGAGGGACTT
This sequence comes from uncultured Acidimicrobiales bacterium, assembly GCA_964446225.1. Lineage (GTDB taxonomy): Bacteria > Actinomycetota > Acidimicrobiia > Acidimicrobiales > Poriferisodalaceae > CAYUOD01. The sequence goes on from CAYUOD010000653.1 coordinate 1,507, forward strand.
CAATCTGTTTGAGGTTGTTATCGACTTCGACTCTTGCTTGGTCACGGTCAAGAGCGTGCTCGATCCTGATGCCGAAACCACAGTCAGTCTGTCGGAGTTCATGGTTCGTCTCATCGGTCCAGCGGAGTGTTGATGTTCTGCCGAGTCGGTAGTGAATTCCCTTGGGTGTGAGTCGGCAGGACAATGGTGGCAATGACGAAGAGGCACCGGCTGCAGTGAGCATGCGACTGGTCACTCATCGTTCCCACGCCCGCTTCATGGCATTTCTACCTC
>CAYUOD010000654.1:0-1775 GCA_964446225.1 uncultured Acidimicrobiales bacterium
AGTGGACGAGCGGTCCGCAGGAGGGCATGGACCTCTATCTCGCTGCCGAGGTTGGATTAGCGGCGATCTTGCCGCTCATGCGCCAGCTCACAGCAGACGACCGCAAGCGCGAGACTCCCTGCAGCGAGTTCACGCTGCATCAACTCGTTGAGCACTTGGTTGGCTCGTTGACGTATATGGCTGCTGCGCGGGGCGCGGACGTCAGTGGACTGCTGCTGGACACGAGCGACCCTGAAGCGAGAGTTGCAGAGGCTGGCGACCTGGCCATACTTCAGTATCGAAAGGCCGGTCTCGACGGAACCATCAAGCTTGGTGAGCACGATGTGCCAGCTGATGTGGGTCTCAAGATCATCGGCCTTGAACTTCTTGTGCACGCTTGGGACATTGCGCGCACGATTGATGCCGAGCTGACAATCGCTCCGCAGGTGACCGACTACGTGACTCCTTTGTACTCCGAGTTGATCTCAGCTCAGCAACCGGGCGACGCCTTTGCAGCGGCTACCCAAGCGACCGGTCACGCGTCGGGCATTGATCTGCTTGCAGCCGCCACCGGCCGGACCCTATGAGCTTGACGCGCAGCCCCAAGAGCTGAAGGCTCTGCAGAGATGTCTGAGCTGCTGCCCATTATCGCTGAACCTCGGCGTAGGGAGATCATGAATCTGTTGCGGGGCGGCGAGCAGTCCGTGTCGGCCCTGGCAGACCATTTCAGTGTTTCGCGTCCGGCAATTTCTCAACATCTGAAGGCTCTCCTGGATGCAGGGCTGGTCGATGTGCGCAAGGACGGACGGCGCCGGTTGTATTCGCTGCGCCCAGAGGGACTGTCGGCTCTGCGCGCAGAATTGGAGCAGTACTGGGCAGCCGAGTTTGACGATCTCATCGCTGCTTCAAAGAAGCTTCGTGCGGAGTCACCGCCGGTGGAGTCCGAGTCCTAACGCAATCTCGCAGCCTGGCTTGTTACGCTCGCCTCGTGTACGAGCATCCATACCCTTCACCTGAGCTTGAGGCCCAGCATCCGTTTCAGAGCCTGGAGTTTGTCCGGTATTCGCCAGCCGTGATGTTGGAACGTGCCCAGCAGTACCACGCAGATATGGACCGGCGTCGAAGCGTGCGTATGTTCAGCGACGAGCCGGTGCCGCGTGAGCTCATAGACCTCGCCATCATGACGGCCTCAACCGCTCCGTCAGGTGCGCATAAACAGCCGTGGACCTTCGCTGTCACCGAGTCAGTCGAAGTAAAGCGCAAGATTCGTGAGGCCGCTGAGGAGCAAGAGAAAGTGAACTACGACGGTGGGCGCATGAACGCTGAGTGGCAGGCCGCGCTTGCCCCCTTGGGCACCGACTATCACAAGGAGTTTCTGGAGATTGCGCCATGGCTAGTAGTGCTGTTTGAGCAGCGGTTCAGGCTCACGGACTCAGGTGAGAAGGAACACAACTATTACGTAAAGGAGAGCGTTGGTATCGCAGCTGGCATGTTCATCTCGGCGTTACACCAGATGGGTCTGGTCTGCCTCACCCACACACCTACGCCCATGGCATTCCTCAGCCGAATTATGGGCCGCCCCGACTACGAGCGGCCGTTCGTTCTATTTCCCGTCGGGTTTCCCGTTACGGGCACGAAGGTCCCTGAGCTGCGCCGTCGCTCACTTCAGGAGATCTCGGTCACGATCACGGAACCGCTGGACTAGATAGCTGTTCCGACAAGGTTGCCGATCACCGCGGTCACGAGCATCGCCAGTGAGCCGCCCACGGTGACTCGCACAGCGGCCTTGAGCTTTG
>CAYUOD010000655.1:0-1773 GCA_964446225.1 uncultured Acidimicrobiales bacterium
TGTGGCGCTGAGTGCCCGAGATCCCGAGCCGAGCGACCAGGACCGCAGCCTGGACTTCATCGAATCCGAACCTCCCACACTGCACGAACTCATCGCCTACCTCAAGAACCCGTCAGCTACCTTCCTCAAGAACAGCCTCGGCATGTACATCCCCGGCCTGGATGACGCCACCGAGGACAAGCTCCCCACCGAGCTCAGCGGCCTTGAAAGGTGGGCCGTTCGCAGCCGTCTGCTGGAGGGCATCCAGACCAACATCGACCCCGACCAACTGTTGGCTCACGAACGCGCAGCAGACACCGTGCCAGCCGGGCAGCTCTCTGACGACCTGCTCGATGACGCAGTCGAATTCGCGACAGACATCGCAGGGGTCGCTGCCGATCGTGGATGTGTGACCGACTCCAACACCTCCATCACCGGCACCGTGGAAGGCGACGGATGGACACTCTCTGGTTCGATCATCGCCGACCCACTGGCAGCGCTCGTCAGCGACGTCAACCCGTCGGATGCCAAGGCAGCTCGGCGTCTCACGCTGTACGCGCAAGTGATGTTTTTGAGTGCGCTCGACCCCGACAAGGAATGGCGCGGCATCATGATCGGAAAGAAGAAGGGATCAGCCAAGCCGTCGGGCAAGGACCCCAGGAACTATCGCCTTGTCGTGGTGACCATCGGACCGATTGGCGAGAGTCCTGCCGAACGTCGTCGTGACGCTATCGAGCGCCTCGGTGAACTCGTCGCCCTGCGCAACGAGGGCATGACCATACCGCTGCCGATCTTCCCTGAGACCTCATATGCACAAGCCACGGCAAGCAACACGAAACCTGCGTGGGAGGGCACCAGCTTCATGAAGATTGCGGGCGAACGCGACGACCCAGCGGTCAGGATTCTGTTTCCGCACCTCGCCGACATCGACGATCTGGTGGCTTCGGACTTCCCGAGTTATGCGGCACGCTTGTGGAGCCCAATCGGCCACATCAGCATCGACGAACCCGCATGACGGCCTTACCAACATTTGACCCGGCAGGACCCATCCCCGAAGGGCGATCCGCTATCGACGCGAGCGCCGGGACGGGCAAGACGTTCACGATCGCTGCCCAGGTCGCACGCCTCGTGGCCGAAGCGGGTATCCCCATCGAGCAGATACTGGTGGTGACATTTACCGTTGCGGCAACCGCTGAACTCAAAGGACGGATCCGTGGCCGGCTCGTCGACTCGCTGCAGGCCCTTACGGGGACTCCGCCCGATGAGCCCGACGCCCACCTGCAGGTTCTGCTGGGTGCGAATGATGCTGCACAATCGCTCAGCATCGAGCGGCTGAGTGAGGCCATCACGCGCTTCGATCGGGCGCAGATCTTCACGATCCACAGCTTCTCAATACGGCTGCTCGCCCATCTCGGTTTCTACGCCCGCATGTCAGCCGACCTCGAACCGGTCGCCACCGACGCCGCGCTCAGATCAGAAGTGGTCGCCGACCTCATCGTCGATCGCTTCGCCGACGACGTGGCGGACTTCGTCAGTGCTGGTGACCTGGACGAGATCGCGAGGGGTGTCGTCAGCCATCTCGAAGCCGAGATTTTGCCCGACCCCGACGCTGTCGAAGGTGTCCCCAAAGTGCGCGCCGAGTTGGCTGCCGCTGCCCGAGCAGAAGTCACACGGCGGCTGCGCCTCGGCGGCCGAGCCGGCTACGACCAGTTCCTCATAGAGGCCCGTGACGCACTCACCAACACCGAGGTCGGCGAACAGGCCCGAAAGATTCTGTCCGCACGGTTCGCTGTG
>CAYUOD010000656.1:0-1772 GCA_964446225.1 uncultured Acidimicrobiales bacterium
GTCCGTGGACCTAGCATGAGACCGTGCCGGACCCGCTCGAACGCAAGATCTCGTTGCTCATGCTTCTCAGAGACTCTCCACCCCTTCTCAAACGCGAGATTATGGAGCGCACCAGCCTCTACAGCGGAGATGATGACGCCTCCCGCGCAATGTTCGAGCGCGACAAGCGTGAACTGCGCAGAGTCGGTGTGCCTATCGAGGCCGTGATTACCGAGGGCGACGCTGGCGCGACGCGGTACACCATCAACCGGAAAGAATATGACCTGCCGGACCTGCAACTTGAGCCCGATGAGCAGTTCGCTCTGTCGGTGGCTGCGGGTGCGGTTCAGCTCGGGACCAGCTGGGATGCACAAGCTGTGCAGAAACTTGGCGGTGGCTACGGTCCGGCGCCGCTCGTGATGGCCCAGGTTCCCGCTTTGGCGCAGCTTCCTGATCTCTATGCAGCAGTCACGGCTCGGGCTCTCGTTGGGTTCAGTTACAAGAAAACCTCTCGCGCGGTGGAGCCCCATGGACTTTTCTTCAGACATGGCCACTGGTATCTCGACGGCGTCGACCAACAAGTACGGAAGACGTTTCGCGTGGATCGCATCGAGGGCGAGGTGAGCGTCGGGTCCGCTGACGCCTTTCGACGCGATATCGAGGGGCGCGCTGACACGTTCAGACGTTGGGATCCACTCAACACCGATGACGAGGATGCACTTGAGGCAAGCGTTTGGATTGATGCGCTCATGGCCCCTCAGATCAAACGGCGCAGACCCGAGATCGTTGCTGAGGAGCGTGACGACGGCTCGATTGTTGTCACAATACGGACGTCCAGCCCTGAGGCGCTGCGTTCATGGGCGTTGGAGTTACGCGACCATGCCGAGATACTGGGGCCACCAGAGTTGCGGGCGTTCATGGTCGAGTGGCTGCAGGCGATCGTCGAGGCGGAATGAAGAAGCTCACCAGTCAGCAGCGTCTCTCCATGGTGCTCGCCGTTGTGCCCTGGCTCTACGAGCAGGGCGGTGCAACAGCAGACGAGATCGGCATGCAGTTCGACTTGCCCAGCGAGCAGGTGATGGAGGTGCTTTCAGCGGTGCAATGTTGTGAGATTCCGCCCTATGGAGGTGCCACACTTGGCATCACGGTGCTCGACGACGGCGAAGTCATTGTTGATCCATCAGTGGCTCTTGAACGCCCGTTGCGTCTCACCGCGGATGAAGCTTTCGGGCTTGTCGTCGCGACTGAAGCGGCCCGGGCACTGCCTGGCGTAGACCCGGATGGGGCTCTGAGCCGCGCCACGCAGAAACTGAAGGCCATCTTGGGCGGCGCGGGAGGTCTTGAGATCGAACTTGGAGACGATCCTGATCTGGCGCTGTTGAATCGGGCCATGCGCGAGCAGCGCAGCATTGACGTGAGTTACTACGCCGCATACAGAGACGAGATGACGAAACGCCGCATCGATCCCTTGCGGGTCTACAGCCGCGATGGGCATTGGTATCTGCTGGGCTACTGCCATGAGGTGCAGGATCGTCGCACGTTCCGGGTAGATAGGTTTCTTGAGGTCGAACTGGGCGAGGCGGCGTCTCAACTGCCAGATGAGGCGACAGAGGCTGCGGAGTTTGTACCAGACGACGCCGTGCAGCGAGTTCGGCTGCGTCTGCCGATGTGGGCGAAAACGATGCTTGACCAGGCACCAACCGAAGACGGTTCTGAGGTTGAGGGTATGTATGAGGTCACGGTTGCGGTAACAGGCGAGGCCTGGTTGGAACAGCTTCTGTTGCGTGTGGGTT
>CAYUOD010000657.1:0-1769 GCA_964446225.1 uncultured Acidimicrobiales bacterium
GCTCACATCAAGGACCTGCTGGGGCTGTTGAGGCTGCTCGACAACCCGAGAGATCAACTCGCCTGGCACCGCTCACTCGACCTCGTAGAGGGCATGGGCAAAGTGGGCAAGGCCAAGGTGCTCGAGGCGCTCGCAATCGTTGACGATCCCGACAGTGCCCTCAAGGCGTTCCTGGGTGGCGAGATGAAGGTGGCTCCGCGGGCCGAGGAATCGTTCGGGTTGCTGTGCTCGGCACTGAACAGCGCAGCGACCGACGGATCAGGCAGTGAGCCTCCACCAGCCGAGCAGATCGCGGCGCTTGCCAAGTTCTGTGAAGAGGCGTTCGTCTCTCGCTATGACGACGCTGACGTGCGTGTGTCCGATCTTGGACAGCTCGGCCAACTGGCGGCCGACTACGAATCCCGAGGGCGGTTCCTGTCCGAGTTGACGTTGGATCCGCCGGTGAGCACGTCCGATCTCGCTCAGGCTCCGCTGATTGACGATGACTATCTGATTCTCTCCACAATCCATTCAGCCAAAGGCATGGAATGGAAGAGTGTGCATCTCATTCACGCGGCCGACGGCAACATGCCAAGTGACATGGCGCTCGGTGACCCGGGCGGTTTAGAGGAAGAGCGGCGCCTGATGTACGTCGCGCTGACCCGGGCGATGGATGCGCTGTCGGTGAGCTACCCGGTGCGCTTCTATCACCGACGTATGGGCATGGACGATGCCCACAGCTATGGCCAGCCCAGCCGCTTCCTGCTCGAAGCCAGACCGGCGTTCGACCTGCTTCAGGCGGGTGACGGCTTGCAGCCTGATGGCACTGTGCGCACCGACGTCAAGCCCGACGCCGTACGCGACGGCCTCGCCGACCTCTGGGAGAGCTAACTCTTTACGGGAGGCGTAGCCCCATTACGCATAGGGGAATGTGCTTACGCTTCCCGAGTCGATGAGTCGGTAGCGTGTTGGCGCGTGAACAATCCCTACAAGACCCTTCGGTCAGTTGCCCGGTTCCGGGCTCCTGAGCTGAGCCTGACGCGGCGACGCCTCGCCCGCGCGGCCAATGTCGACGACCTGCGTGCGATCGCAAAACGCCGAACTCCTGCTGGCGTCTTCGACTACATCGACGGAGCCGCAGAAGACGAGATCACGTACCGGCGTAACTCATCGAGCTTCGATGACATCGAGTTTGTTCCGAGAGTCCTGAGGGATGTGCAAACGACTGATCCCTCGACTCAACTCTTTGGTGAGACGCTGCCAATGCCCGTTGTGCTCTCGCCTACGGGGTTCACCCGCATGGCTCATCCGGAAGGCGAGTTGGCAGTGGCTCGTGCCGCAGATGCGGCAGGGATTCCGTACTGCCTGTCAAGCCTTAGCACCCGTTCGATCGAAGATGTACGGGCTGTTTCATCCGGTGACCTCTGGTTCCCGGTCTATGTTTGGCGCGACAAGAGTCTGCTGAAGGATCTTCTTCAGCGTGCAGCCAACGCGAACTACAGCACGATCGCGATCACCGTCGACACAGCAGTGCTTGGCCGCCGTGAGCGTGATGTGCGACGGGGATTCACGCTGCCGCCCAAGATCGGCCTCGACACGGTCCTCGACGGCATTATCCATCCGGGCTGGACGCTGGACTTCCTACGCTCAGAACCGATCGTGTTCGCGAATTTGGTTGGTCACGCTGTTGGTGACGGCAGTGACCCGATCTCGCTGTCTGAGTACGTGAACAGCCTGTTTGATCCCACACTGTCATGGAGTGACATCGAATGGTTCAGGAGCCAGTGGCC
>CAYUOD010000658.1:0-1767 GCA_964446225.1 uncultured Acidimicrobiales bacterium
CTGGATGCCATGGAGGCCATTAAGTGCATTCCGATGGAGGACCGCGAGGCCTTCAAGTACGCACTTGCCACCACGCTGGTGAAGAGCGAGTCGCACTGGCAGAGCTTTGAGACTGTGTTCGACGTGTACTTCGCGGTGCGCGGCCCGCAGTATCAGCTGGACAGTGACGAAGAACTCGATGCGTTGGCCAAGATGCTCGAAGAGCAGATGCAGTCACAGCAGGGTGACGGTAGCGGTGGCTTCGACGGCATGGATGCTGATCAGTTGGCCGAGATGCTCATGCGGGCGCTTGCCAACAACGACGCTGAGCTCATGCGACAGCTCGCGGGCGAGGCGGTGCGCCGGTACAGCGGTATGGAACCAGGCCGGCCTGTTGGCGGTACCTACTATCTCTATCGCACCCTGAGGAACCTCGACCTCGACAAGCTTCTGAAGCAGCTGATGGAAGAGGCTGATCTTGAGGCCAGGGCCGAAGGCGGCGAGCTCTCGGGCATGCAGGAGCGCCTCAAGAAAGAGGAGTTCGAGTCGCGCATCGAAGATCTGAAGAAGGAGATTGAGGCAGAAATCCGCCGTCATCTGGTCGCAGATCGTGGTGCGGACGCGATGGCGAAGACGTTGCGCAAGCCGCTGCCTGAGGATGTCGATTTCATGCATGCGTCGCGTGAGGAGATGGCCAAGATCCGCAAATCCATTCAGCCTCTGACCCGCAAGCTGGCTGCCCGCATGGCCCGCAAACGGCGCCACAAGCGCAAGGGTCCGCTCGACTTCCGCCAGACGATGCGCACGTCGCTGAGCTATGGCGGCGTGCCGGCTGACCCTCGGTTCAAGAACCCTCGTCCGTCCAAGCCCGAGATCATCGTGCTCGCTGACATCAGTGGCTCGGTGGCGTCGTTCGCTCGATTCACGCTGCATCTGGTCTACGCGATCTCCGGCCAGTTCTCGAAGGTCAGGGCGTTCGTATTTATCGATGGCATCGACGAGGTGACGAAATTCTTTGAAGGTGAGGAAGATATCGCGAAGGCCGTACACCGGATCAACACCGAAGCAGATGTGGTGTGGGTCGACGGTCATAGCGACTACGGGCATGCGTTCGAGGTTTTCTGGGAGAAGTACGGGTCCAGTATCAACTCCAAAGCCACCGTGCTCTGCCTCGGCGACGCCCGCAACAACTATCACGCTGCTAGTTCCTGGGTACTGAAGGAAGTTCGTGAAAAGGCCCGCAATCTCTATTGGCTGAACCCCGAGCCGAAGAGCTACTGGAACACGGGTGATTCGATAATCGGCGAGTACGCGAAACACTGTGACGACGTCTTCGAGTGCAGAAACCTGCGTCAACTTGAGGCGTTCGTAGATCATCTGGCCTAGGACTGTTCGCCAAAACGACGAAGACCCAGAACCGACGGCTCTGAGTCTTCGTTTGTTGTGTGCTGTGGGATGAGTCAGAGTCGTTAGCGCCGGATGCTCTCAACTTCTGCTGCCACGTCCTCGAGTTGAGTCTCGGTCTTGAGCTGCTCAAAGCGTTCGATCTCATGTCCGGCGTCGAACTCCTGATTGGCGTTGAACCTTTCCAGAGCCTCAAGGCCCGCAGAAGTTTGGGGCATGGTCGCACGCATTTCTGCGGCAGGGCTGTGGTTCACCGTTGCGGTCCCGGGTTCGATGGTTGGGGTCTGGCCGAGTCCGTTGAAGGTGCTGCGGAGCTCCGATTCGGCCGCGCCAGCGATGAATTGGGGTTCGCTGGCGGTCTCATCTGAGGTTCCGGGCCCACAG
>CAYUOD010000659.1:0-1765 GCA_964446225.1 uncultured Acidimicrobiales bacterium
CGCCAGACTGCACGATGTCACGGTTCGTATCGGTGTAGGTCTTTGCGTCGACCTGTTCGCCCGGCAGGAAGGGAGCGTCCCCGGCTTCGCCCACGAGAATACGACGCGTCATCTGACGCACGATCAACTCGATGTGCTTGTCGTGAATGGACACGCCCTGGTCACGGTAAACGCCCTGCACCTCATCAACGAGGTACTGCTGCGTCTCACGAACACCACGCAGCTCGATGAGCTCCTTGGGATCGCGTGCACCTTCGAGTAGTGCGTCACCGGCGCGAACCTCGTCGCCGTCCTGCACAGACAGCCGAGAGGCATTCGGGATCGTGTAGGCAACTTCCTCACCCTGATCGGTCTCAATGGCGACAACGCGGCCGCGGCCCTCGTCCTCTCCAATGCGAACAATTCCGGATGCACTTGCAAGCGTGGCCTTGCCCTTGGGGGTACGGGCCTCGAAGAGCTCTACGACTCGTGGCAAGCCGCCAGCAAGGTCAGAGCCGGCGACACCACCGGTGTGGAAAGTACGCATGGTGAGCTGTGTACCAGGCTCACCAATGGACTGCGCTGCGATAACGCCGACCGCTTCGCCGAGCTCAATGAGCTGGGAAGTGGCAAGAGAGATGCCGTAGCAGCTCGCACAGATGCCCTGGATACTGTCGCAGGTCACCACCGAGCGCACTCGCACACGATTGAGTACCGCATCATCACGCATGCGGTCCTGATCCTCTTCGAGGATCATCGTGTTCGCGGGGATGACATCGCCGTTCTCGAGCTCGATGTCGTCGGCAATCAGACGTCCGAACAGTCGAGTCGAGAGGTAGGTGTGCTTGTCGCTGGCATCCGCCTCAATGTCTTCGAGCCAGATACCACGCTTGGTACCGCAGTCGATCTCACGAATGATGAGTTCCTGCGCGACGTCAACAAGACGACGGGTGAGATAGCCGGAGTCTGCAGTACGGAGCGCTGTATCCACGAGGCCCTTACGGGCACCCGGAGTAGCAATGAAGTACTCCAACATGGCAAGTCCCTCACGGAAGTTCGACTTGATGGGACGAGGAATCATGTCACCACGAGGGTTAGCCACAAGACCACGCATTCCCGCGATCTGACGAACCTGCATCATCGTGCCTCGAGCACCAGAATCGACCATCATGTCGATCGGGTTGAAGTGCTGCGACTGCAGGTTGGCCTGCATCGCATTCTTCACCTCTTCGGTGGCCTCGGTCCAGACGTCGACCTCCATCTGACGACGCTCACCATCGGTGATGACGCCGCGACGGAACTGGGTCTCGATCTTCTCGGCCTGCTTTTCGTGACGCTCAAGAATCTCCGCCTTCTCAACCGGAGTGGCGATGTCATCGATGGAAACAGTCAGACCAGACTGCGTCGCATAACGGAAGCAAAGCGCCTTGATCGCGTCAAGCGAGTTCGCCACCACAGCAGCGCCGTAATCTTCTGACACGGCCCGCACGATATTGCCCATGTCGCGCTTACGCACGATGTCATTGAAGAACGGGTAATCCTCGGGCAGTGTTGCGTTGAAGAAGACGCGACCAGCAGTGGTCGCGTCATAGCCATCGTCTGTCTTGAGCTTGGGCACCCGGTAGTAGATCGGTGTGTGCAGCCCAATGAAGCCAGCCTCGTAGGCCGTTTCGATCTCAAGCTTGTGACGGTAAGACGGCAGTACCTCTTCAACTTCAATCTCGTCGTCATCAGTGGTGAGATAGAACGCACCGATGATCATGTCCTGGGTAGGAACGGTCATCGG
>CAYUOD010000660.1:0-1765 GCA_964446225.1 uncultured Acidimicrobiales bacterium
CAGCCTCAGTCATCAAGGTCGACGACACGACATCCAAGCTGGTGATTGCTGCATCAAGCACCGGTGCGAAGAACGCCTTTACCGCCTCAGGAACACAAGCGAGCCTGACAACCCTGGACATCTCGTCGCAGGGTGTAGACGCTCAGCTCACTATTGGTGATGGACCCGGAGCTTTCGGCATCACACGCGCGAGCAACACGATCACCGACCTCATTGACGGGGTAGAACTCAAGCTCAAGACGACGACCACAGCCGCCATCACGATCGGCGTCGAAAGAGACCTCGACGCCACGATCGAGTCAGTTCAGAACTTCGTCACAGAACTCACCGCGATGACTGGGGCAATCAAGACACGCTCCCAGTACGACGCCGAGAACAACCGCGCCGCATCGCTGACGGGTGACTCTACTCTGCGCGGAATCTCCAGCAGTCTCGTGAGCGGCGTCATGGGCCTCGTCGACTCACTCGTTGGCGACTACTCCTACGCCAGTTCGATCGGCATCGAGTACAGCTCCAAGGGTGAGTTCAGCCTGGACACCGAAAAGCTCCGCAGTGCACTCGAGGATGACTACGACGCAGTTGCACGATTCTTCGCAAGATCTGGCCAATCCGCCGACAGCCGAATGGGCTACAGCTACTCCAACGACAACACTCAGCCGGGCGCGTACGGCGTCGTTGTCACACAGGCAGCGACTCAGGCGTCCACCGTTGGCAGTCTCTACGTGGCACCGGGTTCTGATCTCACGATGACAATCAACGTCTCAGGCACAGACGTACTCGCCACAATTGGCTCTGGAGACAGCCTGCAAGCTGCTGTGACCAAGATCAATGCGGCCCTTGACACCGCCGGCTTCATTTCACTGCGGGCGACCGAAACGGGTGGGGCCATAAAACTTGGTCAGCTGAAGTACGGTTCGAGCGGAAACTTCACGGTGACCAACTCCGGCGCACTTGGACTAGACGGCACTAACACCGCCCAGGATGTCGTGGGAACCATCGACGGCAACCCAGCTATCGGGACCGGCCAGACCCTGTTGTCCAACACCGGCGATTCCGACGGGCTTGGCATCACGATTCAACTCACCGACGGCGAGATCACCGCAGGCGGTGGAAGCGTAAATCTCGGCGCCATGACCTACTCCAAAGGTCTCATGGGGCAGCTTTCCGAGACGATCAACCTCTGGGAAGGCACCGAGGGGCTCCTCGCTCGAGCCCAAGACCGCTGGGAACTGGAAATTGACACCTACGACGATCGCATTGCCGAGTTCGAGCGACGTCTCGAACAACGCGAGGCCACGCTGCGCCGGACGTTCACATCGATGGAGACAGCGTTGAACACTCTGCAGGGACAGAGTAGCTACATGGCCTCTGTCCTCGGCATAGGCTCCGCCCCGGACAACTAATGGCTAGCTGGGACGATCTCATTAGCGAGCTTGAAGATCTACTCGAGTCGGTCCAATGCACCCTTGAATCTGGTCGCTGGGATGAACTTGAGGACCATTTTGTGGCACCAAGGCCCGAGACACTGCCGGATCCGACGCCACAACAAAGAGAGCAGGCAATTGCGCTGCTCGAAGAGGTTGCCGTAACCGAGTCGGAGCTTAAGTCAGCGATGCGACGGACCAGCTCTGAGCTCGGTCAAGGTGCCACAAAAAGACAAGCAGCGCGCCACTACTCCAGCACCTCCCGCGCCTAAAGAACGGTCCTGACCGGACGACTGGGTTGGCGTCTGATCTGTCAGACGCCACATGGATGTGACCACCGC
>CAYUOD010000661.1:0-1761 GCA_964446225.1 uncultured Acidimicrobiales bacterium
TGTCAGCGTCTCTGGGTCCGAACCAGGCGATGTCAATACCGAGATCCTCGCCTTCGAGCCCTGTCTCAGGATGCGCGAGCAGCGCTATCTCCGCGCCCGCACCTGCTGCAGCATCGATGAAGGCTGTTCTGGCTGTGGCGTAGGTGGGGGAAAGCGTGAGCATGATCGGATGCTAGCGACGCGGCGGTATGGGCCGCATATCGGGTGAGTGAATATGCGATGCCACGCCAGCCCCGCCAATCCGTGAAGCGTAACTGGGCACGGTATACGACAACCCAGTAGCGGTTCAGCGCGATCTCGTCGCCCTGAGGTCCTTCTCGATGACGGTGGGCGGACAGTCTGAGTCTGTTGGGTATCGTCGAGAGTACAGACGAAGTCAAAGGGGACTTGTGTGGAGATAGCAGATTCAGTTCTGGACCTCATCGGCAATACTCCCATGGTGCGCCTCGGGCGGATCAGCAAGGGGTTGCCTACTGCAATCGTTGCGAAGGTCGAGGCGACGAATCCTGGTGGCAGTGTTAAGGACCGTCCCGCCGTTGCGATGATCGACGCGGCCGAGAGAGACGGACTCCTCAAACCCGGCGGCACCATCGTCGAACCCACCTCAGGCAACACGGGCGTCGGCCTTGCGATCGTCGCCGCGCAACGCGGCTACGAGTGCATCTTCGTGGTGACCGACAAGGTCGCCGATGAGAAAGTCCAACTGCTACGCGCATACGGGGCAGAGGTTGTTGTCTGTCAGCTCGCGGTCGCGCCCGAAGACCCCGCTTCTTATTACTCGACAGCCGAGCGACTCTTCAATGAGACGCCGGGAGCATTCCGGCCCGACCAGTACTCGAATCAGGTGAACCCCCAGTCGCACCATGACACGACCGGTCCAGAGATCTGGCGCCAGACCGATGGCAAGATCACACATTTCGTGAGTGGCATGGGCACAGGCGGCACTATTTCCGGTGTTGGCCGTTACCTCAAATCCATGAATCCCGACATTCAGATCGTGGGAGCGGACCCTGTCGGTTCGGTGTACTCCGGCGGCTCGGGCAGGCCCTATCTCGTTGAAGGTGTGGGCGAGGATTTCTGGCCCACGACTTATCACGAGGACGTCGTCGATCGGGTCATCGCGGTAAGCGACGAAGACTCGTTCCTGATGGCCCGTGAGATCGCGACCACCGAAGGACTACTCATCGGTGGCAGCGGTGGCACCGCCGTCTGTGGGGCTCTGAGACTTGCAGAGGAATGCAGTGCGGACGATCTGATCGTGGTGCTCTTGCCTGACTCCGGTCGCGGCTACCTCTCGAAGGTCTTTGACGACACCTACATGGCCACGCTGGGCTTTATCCAGTCTGAGGGAGCGACCGTCCGAGACATCATGGACGAGCGAGAAGCCAAGTCCGACCAACTTATATACGTGCACCCTGAGAGCACGGTAAGAGAGGCCGTCTTGGCAATGCGGAAGCACGGGTTCTCACAGTTGCCAGTGGCTAAGGGTGAGATGCCCATAGCGCTGGCCGAGGTGATGGGCTCGATTGATGAGCTGCAACTGATGGAGAACCTCTACGAAAACGAGGAGCTCCTGGAGCAGGCCGTCGAGGACGTGATGGCTCCGTCCCTGCCAACCATCGGCATCGGTCAGCCGGTGCATCTTGCTGTTGAGCTTCTCGACAACACGCCAGCCCTGTTGGTGTTGAGCGGCGGGCGCCCGCTTGCCGTACTGAGCCGAACCGATGTACTCACGTTTCTGAGTCCGAGCGACAAGAAGTA
>CAYUOD010000662.1:0-1760 GCA_964446225.1 uncultured Acidimicrobiales bacterium
CAGGTGACGTCACACGCAGCGAGAGGTTGTTGACCAGCTGCGAACTGGCCGCCGGGTTACCCGCTGGCTCATTCCAGTTGAGGCAAATCTTCAGTGCGGGCTCAGCGGCACCGACGTCGACCGACCACCCGCCCGTCTGCCCTTGCGTGAGCACGTCGGTCTCGTCGATGATGAGCGTCTTCGCACGGTTGTCCCACATGTTCTGCAGGTTGGGGAAGCCCCAGCCCTGATGCTCGCGACGGTTGTCGGAGCTGGCACCGGTGAACGCGTACTGATTCGCACTGACCACCTGCAGAGCCTTCAGCGTCGGGAAGTGCGGGCGGTTCTGATGGCTGGTGCCACCTGGCACACGCAGCGGGTTGCCGAACGGCCCGAACCCAGGAGTCAACTCGTCAGTGAACATCTGGATCGCCAGCACGTTGTGCCCGGCGACGATCGGCGTCGCGCCCGACGTCCCGCCAAAGTTCGCCGTCCAGTTGCCGTTCGAGTAGCCAGCGCTGCCCGTTCGGTCGGATGTACCGATGGCGTCGTAGTAGGCGCACATCGTGGGCTTGATCCGCCCGTCCGAGGCCGGGCCGATACTGGCGCCGCCGCCCTGCCACGAGTCGTCGTTCGGGTTGCTGTTGTTGTTGTGACGAACGCCTCCGATCGAGAAGATGTTCTTCGCCCAGGCTTGCGGACGCGAGTCCTGGTTGCCGGCGTTCGACTGACTCTGCGTCCAGCTGATGTCGTGGTCGAAGGTGATGTCGTCCGCTTCTGCCGAGACCGACGTGTAGAAGAACGTGCGCGCGCCGCCCCACGATGCTGTCGTGTGGCTGACGTTGTGGATGTTGACCAGGTCGCTGACGACCTGGTAGCGCGACGTGTTGACCGACGTGTAGGTCGTGTAGAACTTGCCCGCGTCCGGCGCCATGCCGCGTACCAGGGGGTTGCTGGAGCCATTGCCGAAGACGATGCCAGCCGTCGCGTGCCCGTGAGTCTGCGCCGAACCGTTGCTCTGCACATTGACAGCACCACCGGTGAAGTCCATGTGCCCCGCCTCGATGCCCTCGTAGATGTGCGCGTTGACGCCGCTGCCGGTGTAGCCGGCCTGCGCCTCGACATAGTTGCCGCCGCCCTGAATACGAGCGTTGTTCATGTCGAGCTCTGGCGCGGACCAGCGATCGATCCACAGAACTTCGTCGAGCCCTGCAACCTGCAGCAACTGCGGTCCGGTGAGCGTGACTTCGAGCAGGAGGCTGCCGACCTGTTCATCTTCGACGCGACCGCCGAGTGCTTCCACCTTCTCCATCAAGCCAGGCTTGTCGGTGCGCTTGTTGGCGACGACGATGTTGTAGCGACTCTCCTCTGGCTGAAGATACGTCTGCTCCTCCAGCAGCTCCGGCTGAAGCCGGTAGGCGGGGTGATAGCCTCCGACCCAGCGCACGTCGCCCTGGCCAAGCAATGCCTGAGCCTCACGCGCCTGCATGCGAACGACGTAAGCGTTGACAGGCAGATAGCCGATGACCTCACCGCCGAGTCCGACGATTCCGTCGCGACCGGCCTGTGTCGGAGTGCTCGTGAACTGAACGATCCACAGACGCTGACCTGGCGTACTGCGCAAGTCGGCGGCCACTTCGGGCGGACCGGTGAGCGGGTCGAACGAGGCGTACCGAAGGCGAATCTGGGTCGGCGTGACCTGACCGGTAGTAGAGACTTGCGGTGCCTCCGAGGGCACGGCGACGCCGAGAACGCAAGCCACGAAAGTGGCTTGGAGAAGG
>CAYUOD010000663.1:0-1756 GCA_964446225.1 uncultured Acidimicrobiales bacterium
GTGGCTGACACGCAGGTAGTTGGCGTCATCGGTACGAGCTGTTCGGGTGCTGCTACTGCAGCTGCGCCGCTCATCTCCGAGGCCGGAATGGTGATGATTTCATCATCCAACACCTCACCAGCACTGACCTCAGACCTTGAGGGCAACGCAGGCGACAACTACAACGAGGGCTACTACCGCACAGCTCACAACGACCTGTTCCAGGGCCGTGCAGCTGCCAACTTTGCCTTCGAGACACTTGGCGTGACAACAGTTGCTGCCATCCATGACGGCGACCCTTACACCCAGGGCCTCGCAACTGCGTTCACAAACGCATTTGAAGAGCTTGGTGGCACCGTGACCGGCTTTACCGCCGTGAACAAGGGCGACACTGACATGACTGCAGTGCTTACCGAGATTGCTGCTGACGCACCAGAGCTTCTCTTCTTCCCAATCTTCCAGCCTGAGGGCGACTTCATCGTCCAGCAGGTAAGCGATGTTGCGGGACTTGAAGACACTGTTCTGATGGCTGCTGATGGCCTCTTGAATGACAACTTCATGGCACTGCCTGAGAGTGCAGGACTGTACTTCTCCGGTCCGGACCTGGACTACGCAGGAAACGTCAACGAGGGCACCGGCAAGACCGCCGATGACTTCCTTGCCGCCTACGAAGCTGCTTATGGTGAGACACCATCAGCTCCGTTCTGGGCACACTCCTATGACGCGACCACCATCCTGCTTGGAGCCATCGAAGGCGCATCCACCGTTGACGGCGACAGGCTCGTCATCGACCGGGTGCTTCTGCGTGAGCTGATCACCGGAACCTCCGGTTACAGCGGCCTCATCGGAACGCTTACCTGTGACGACTTCGGAGACTGTGGCGCCCAGCGCATCACGGTTATCCAGCACCTCGACCCAGCTGACATCCCAGCCAGCCAGGCGAACGTCGTTTACTCGTACGCTCCCTAAATAGTTCCTGAGAAACAGCTGGTGTCAGAGTGCTGAGAGCACTCTGACACCAGCTTTTCTTGATAGCTACCGAATCCGGATGGCAGTGCTGCCGCCCGGTCGGGCCCTTGTTCTATGCTCCTAAACGGAAGTCTCATATGACCACCGCTGTCCAAGCGAGACCGGTTCCCAAGGTCGCGGCCGTCGACCGGTTCCTGACCTTTCTGCGGATCGCCATGGTGCTGCTCATCGGCACCGGGCTGTTTGCCTTTGTCTGGCAACAGATCAGTCCGACGAATCCCCTGGCGAGTGCCATCAATCCCGATGCCGCAAGTCTGACCTTGGAGCAGTTCAAGGGACTGTTGGTGGCCGGCCTTTCCCAGGGCACGATGTACGGCCTCATAGCAATTGGCTACTCGATGGTCTACGGCGTCCTCGGGTTTATTAACTTCGCTCACGGTGAAGTGTTCATGGTGGGCTCAATGTCGGGCTTCATCACCTCGGAGAAACTGTTCTCCGCTGGCATCTGGCAGGACCAGTTCATTCTCTCGTTTGTCATCATCATGATTGTGGCGATGACCACATCGACGGTTACTGCGGTCGTTATGGAGCGCGTCGCCTATCGGCCTCTGAGAAGCGCTCCGCGCCTCATTCCGTTGATTACCTCCATTGGTGTGTCATTCTTCATCCAGAACGCCGTGCTTGGCCTGTTGGGGCCAGCCACCAAGACCTACCCTCAACTTCCTGAGACCTTGTCGACGGTGAGGCGCCCGCTCGGCTTCCTGGGCGATATCCCAGTTCTTAACTGGTTCGATTTTGCGATCTCGGG
>CAYUOD010000664.1:0-1755 GCA_964446225.1 uncultured Acidimicrobiales bacterium
TGAACAGGCTGATGAACTGGCCAACCATTGCTGGGATGACCGCCGCCAATGCCTGCGGAAGCACGATAAGTCGCTGGTTCTTGGTTGCCGATAGTCCGAGCGCCTGACCAGCTTCGAGCTGGCCTTTCGGCACGGCCTGGAGGCCACCTCGGACAATCTCAGCGATATAGGCCGCTGTGAACAGCGAGATCATGGTCGCGGCGCGTGTGGCGTCCGCTGGCAGCGTGCCCAGTGGCCACGCAAATCCGAGCAGAAATTGCCCCAACAGAAGTAGCGAGATAAGCGGTACGCCTCTCACGAACTCGATGAAGGTAATGCACACGAATTTGATGAACGGCAGACTTGAACGTCTGCCCATCGCGAGCAGCACGCCGAGCGGGAACGCTGCGGTAATGCCAACGACGGTCAGGATCAGGTTGAGCTGTGCGCCCGACCAGTTGTCCCAGCCGACGGTCCAACTCAATCCAATGCCGTCGATGCTGACGCCGCCCATGATGCCCAGCCAGACGATGAAGCCCAGGACCAGGATTAGGAAGGTCCAGCGCCGCACAGCTGCTGGCATCATCTTGCCGACGAACCAGGCTCCAACGGAGGCTACGGAAAGTCCCACCATGTAGATCACGGGACCCGTCGTCTGGGTGAGAGCCAGAATGAGGATCACCCAACCAATGATTGGCCAGTACCGGTTGAGCATGCCCTTCGGCGTAACGACCTCAGGTTCGATGCCCGCCTCAGATGCCTTGTCAGACGCCGAGCGAATAGCCATACCCCACACGAAGGCCACAACGAGCGCCAGCTCGAAATAGGCCCAGTACGTGAGATAGAGATATTCGGTCGGGTATCTACCAAAGATGTAGAGGTTCAGGTTTCTCCGGACGATCTCGAGTGCATCGCCGTCGTTAACCGTGAAGAAGCTCACGAAGAAACCGGTAACGCGCAAGATTATGAACGCGATCACGATGGCCGAGATGATGGTGATCACCGAGTTGAACACCGAGTTGAAGAGATTCTTCTTGACCCAGTCGATCGCCGACTCGCCTGAGGCGACTTGCGATGGGGGAAGAGGTGTAGTTGTCATATCAACGACCTACCAACTGCATACGACTATTAATGATGTTCGCGACCACCGAAATTGTCAGTGAGAACATGAGATAAACACCCATCAAGATGATGATGTTCTGTGGAGCCGGGTTCGAGTTACCGATAAGGGTGAACTGGAATGTCGTGATCTCCATATAGCCAACGGCCAGCGCCAGTGAGCTGTTCTTGGTGAGGTTCAGCATCTGGTTGATGAGCGGTGGAATCGCGATCCGGAAGGCCTGGGGCAGAATGACGAACCAGTAGCGTTGGAACCCGCTGAGGGCAAGCGCTTCTGCTGCTTCGTTCTGTCCTTTGTGCACCGCCTGGATCGATCCACGCACGATCTCAGCCACGTGGCTGGCCGTGTAGATGATCAGTGCCAATGTCACCGAAGCGTACTGCTGTGAGATGCGCAGGCCGCCGGTGACGTTGAGTCCGCTTTCAGTTACCTCCGGGTAGGAGATGACAAAAGGTGCACCCAGAATGATGTAGGCGATTGCACCGATGAGCAGGAACAGGCCGAGGGCGTACAGCACGGGCCGGCCCTTCACTCCGGTTCGCTCGGACAATTTGACGCGGTGTATTGCCAGCCACACAGCGCCCAAGAAGGCGAATCCCAGGATCGCGAGATAGATGGCGAGGTTTCCGTCGCGCATCGGTGTCGCAATGCCAAAG
>CAYUOD010000665.1:0-1754 GCA_964446225.1 uncultured Acidimicrobiales bacterium
TCGACAGCGAACTCGGAAACCTAGAGCGCTCCAGAGACCGCCAGGACATCCTCCTAGATGAGGTCGAGTTCCGCCTCGACCGTGCACTCGGCGAAGCAGCGTCGCTGCAGGCCATCGACCGCGACCTCGCCAATCAGATCGCAGCCAGAGAAGCGGAAATCGCCCGCAAACTTGCCGAAGCACGCAAAGCTGCCGAACGCGCCCGCCAACGCAGCAGAAGCAGCGGCGGCAGAAGCAGTAAGGGCGCTATCCCGAATCGCGCCGACATTGTCAGCGTGCAAGGCATCTGGGTGCACAAGAGCATCAGCGGAAATATTGACGCCATGTACACCGCTGCCCGCAACGCCGGAATCAATCTCGGTGGCGGCGGCTACCGTAACTCAAGCGGCCAGATCGCTCTGCGCCGCGCTAACTGCGGCTCAAGCGAGTACGCCATCTACCAGGCACCGTCTTACAGCTGTCGGCCACCAACGGCTCGACCCGGTTCCTCGATGCACGAGCGCGGCAAAGCTATCGACATCACGGTCGGGGGTCGGATTATCTCCAGCCGCGGAAGCGCCGCATACCAGTGGCTAGCCGCCAATGCCGCCTCATACGGGATGTACAACCTGCCCAGCGAGCCTTGGCACTGGTCCACAAACGGTCAGTAGTACTCGGCTAGCGGCGATCATGGACGAACTCACCGGCGACCATCGTCGCGATCACCTCAAGGCCCTCGCTCAGCAGTACCAGATCTGCGGTATTTCCTGAGAACAGGGCGCCAAGATTCTGTGCCTTGATGACCGCTGACGGCGCACAACTGGCCGACTGCAAAGCGTCCTCGACAGAGCAACCCGTGAACTCAATGAGATTTCGCACAGCCTGATCCATTGCGAGCGTGCTGCCTGCAAGATGTCCGTCGAGGTTACGGACGCCGCCACTGTCGACCGTGACTTCAAGGGGTCCGATCTTGAAGTGGTCGCCGTCTACTCCCAGGGCCGCCATGGCATCCGTGACAAGCACGAACCGTTCTGTGCCCAGCACCCGATGCGCCAATGCGACCACGTCTGGATGCAGGTGGATGCCGTCGACGATGATGCCCGCCTTAATGGAGTCCCGCATGAGAGCGGCGCCAACGAGTCCTGGCTCGCGATGATCGAGCGCTGTCATCGCATTGAAGAGGTGGGTGACCATGGTAGCTCCGGCCAGAATGCCGGCTTCGGCCTCTACTGTTGTCGCAGTGCTATGGCCCATCGACACGACCACGTTCTGATCTACCAGTTGGCGGATCGCGTCAAGAGCACCTGGCAACTCCGGTGCCACCGTCACCAACCGAACACCGTTTGCTGGCGTCCACGCGTCGAGTTCATCCTCTGACAAAGGCCGCAGGAACTCCGCCATATGGGTACCACGCTTTTTGGCTGAAAGCATCGGCCCCTCGAAGTGCAGTCCCAGAATGCGCGCACCGGTTGACTCCGAGCGCCTGAAGGCAGCCATCGCGTTCTCGTAACGTTGTCCCGATGTCGTGATAACGGTGGGAAGGAAACTGGTGACCCCCGTGGACGGTAGCCAAGCGGCCACCTCGCCCATCGTCTCAGGATTCAGTGTGAAATCGTGGCCGAGGGCCCCGTTGATCTGAAGATCCACAAATCCCGGTGCAACGATGAAGCCAGTGGTGTCAACCGCCTCACCATCAGCCAAGGTCTGCACAACGACGTCCCCGTCGATATACAGAGGATCATTCGAGAGGTAGCGCCCACGAAGAACTTTTCCAC
>CAYUOD010000666.1:0-1754 GCA_964446225.1 uncultured Acidimicrobiales bacterium
CACCAGTCCTCTGTGGGAACCTCGGTCGAGAAAGTGATGGCCGAGGGTGACTCGACTGCTGTCTCAATGGGCGGGGGATAGGTCAACTCAGATGAATTGTCAGCGCTGATGGTCATAGCCCAGTGAACGCCCGTCGCTGACCGGTGGACGAGAAGCTCCGGTACGACAAGTGTCGCGGCCGCGCTACGGTCGAACGGTAGGGCACCAAATGCGACTGGCGGGTACTCAGGTGGGGTTTCGATCGACGCCAGAGCAGCAGTCGCGGCGTTCACGTTGTCCACCCAGGGGGCCGGAAGCTGAATCCGCAGAGCCTCACCCCGCCCGGCATAGCCATAGCCGTTCGCGGTGAAGAGCTGACCGTAACGTCCAGCGACCGCGAGCAGATCGGGTGCCTCGTTCAGGCGCCAGGATCGTGCGCGACCAGTCATCAGGACTCGCGGGTCCCCTGCAGAATCTGGGAGACACCACCGCTTACGAGTTGTCGCTGGACGGACGCGAACCCAGCGTCCTGGATCATCGTGACCAGCGCATCGGGCTCCGGCAGGTACGCCACCGACTTAGGAAGGTACTGGTAGGCCGAGCCTTTCGAAATGAGTCCACCTATGAGCGGGACCACTTTTCCGAAGTAGACACTATGACCGGTTCGCAGCAAGCGATTCGAAGGCTCCGCGACTTCAAGGAACGCCATCCGGCCGCCGGGCCTCAGAACTCTTGCCACCTCGGCGAAGAAGGCGTCCAGGTCGCTGAAGTTACGTAACGCGTAGCCACAGGTGACCCCGTCCACGCAGTCATCAGGAAGCGGTAGCCGTTGAGCGTCGGCCTGCGTCAGCGCAGCGCCCGTGCGAGCGGCCTGCAGCATGCCGAGGGAGAAGTCCATCCCAACGGCGGTGTGGCCCTGTGCCTCGAGCTCGTTGCAGAAGTCTCCAGTACCGCAGGCCAGATCAAGTACGACTGATCCGCCTGGGAGATCCAAAGACGCTACGGTCGATCGCCTCCAGCGCTGATCCAGCCGAAACGTCATGATGCGGTTGACGAGATCGTAGCGGGGCGCGATCTCGTCGAACATGTTCTGAACGGCTTGGGCCTTTTCTTCTCCAACCGGGAGATCTGAGCCGTCCAGCTCTTGAGGGTCAGCCATCCCATGAGGCTAGCTGGAGGAATCCCTCCCGCAGTTTTCGTGTCTGCGCCGCGCCTCTGAAAGACTCCCGTCATGGCAATTGATTTCTCGTTCCCACCAGAGTTGGACGATCTTCGTGAGCGTGTACGCAGCTTCATCACCGAGGTCGTGACTCCGATTGAGCGCAAAGGCGATGAGGAGAACTGGCACCGCAGCGAGTGGCGCACCGGCATCATCGAGATGCGAACCGCCGCTAAGGAATGGGGACTCTGGCTGCCGCACATGCCAACCGAGGTTGGCGGCATGGGACTCACGCACGTTGCGATGGCCGCGGTCTCGGCCGAGGCCGGGCGGGCACGTCTGGGTCCCTTTGCTTTGAATGCGCAGGCCCCGGACGAGGGCAACATGCACACCCTGCTGCATTGGGCGTCCGACTTCCAACGCGAGAAGTACCTCATGCCTCTTTGTGGGGGCAGAGAGCGCAGTTGTTTCGCCATGACCGAACCTGAGGTGGCGGGTTCTGATCCGACGCTCATCCAGACTCGCGCTGAGCTAGATGGGGACGAGTGGGTCATCAACGGTCACAAGTGGTTTATCTCTGGCGCCCGGGGCGCGAGCTTTGCGATTCTCATAGCGA
>CAYUOD010000667.1:0-1745 GCA_964446225.1 uncultured Acidimicrobiales bacterium
GGCAGAAGAAGCTGCACCTGAAGAGGCTTAGGCCTCCAGAGCCGCTGTGATTCCCATTGGACTCACCGGTGGCATCGGTAGTGGAAAATCAACTGTCTCGTCGATGATGGCTGCGCTTGGCGCAGTCGTCATCGACGCTGACAAGATCGCACGTGAGCTCCAAGCTCCGGGTACCCCTGTGTTCGACGCGATGGTTGCGAGATTCGGTCCCGAAATTGTGGCCGCCGACGGCACGCTGGACCGTCCGAGGATTGCCGCGATCGTCTTCAGCGACAGCCGAGAACTGCAGTCGCTGAATGCGATCGTGCATCCGGCCATCAACGTGGAGATTGAGCACCGCCTCGCGGAACTGGAATCCTCCGACAAGGTCGTGGTGCTGGACATTCCACTTCTGGCTGAGGGGCAGGGGCGATATCCGACGATCGGGGTCGTCGTCGTGGACATTGATGAGGCCGTAGCGGTGCACAGACTTGTCGAGTACCGGGGCTTTACCGAGGAAGACGCACGCGCACGAATGGCCAGTCAGGCCTCACGCGAACAACGTCGAGCAATCGCGGATCGCGTTATTGACAACTCAGGCAGCCTGGCCTCACTAGAGGTGCAGGTTGAAGACGTCTTTCAATGGGCGCAGCAGCTGAGAGAACCGGAGCACTCATGATCGATTCTTCTGTCGAAGCAGCCAGGTGGAACCTCGAACCTCTTCTGGGCGACGTAGACGCCGGATCTCCCGCCGAACTGTTGGACCGCGCCGACGTGATGGCCGACGAACTCACGTCGGCCCGCGGAAAGATAGCGACGATGACGCCTCCTGAGCTGTCTGCGCTGTTTCATGCGCTTGCGGATCTCTCCGAGGTCGCCGGACGAGCCGCTCACTATGCCCAGCTGAGGTTTACGGTCGATACTCTCGACCCAGCCCTCGGCGCGCAAATGCAGATGGTCGAGCAACGCTCCACAGATATTGCCACGAAACTCCTCTTTGTTGAGTTGGAGTGGGCTGCGCTGGACGACGATCAGGCTGATCGTCTGCGTACCGACCCTGAGCTTGCATGGTGTAGTCATCACCTGTTCAAACTGCGTCAGGAGCGCCCGCATCTGCTCAGCGAGCCCGAGGAACGCATTATGGCCGAGAAGGCCATGACCGCGAGCAGCGCCTGGTCTCGACTTTTCGATGAACTCACCGCTGCCATCGAAGTCGAACTTCCAGCTGGTGACGGCACCCGTACCACCGGCCTCGAGCAAACCCTGTCTCTGTTGGCCTCGCCTGACCGTGAGCTTCGGCGGACTACCGCCGAGGCGCTTACCGCGGGACTTGCACCCGGACTCAAGACGCGGGCATTTATCTACAACACCCTTTTGCAGGAAAAGTCCACGAACGACAAGATCCGCAATTACTCGACGTGGATATCGTCTCGCAACCTCGAGAACGAGGCCAGTGACGAGTCGGTGCAGGCTCTCGTCGAGGCCGTGCAAGGCCGCTATGACATAGCGCGCCGCTGGTACAGCCTCAAGTCCAGGATTCTGGGCTATCCGCTCAAGGACTATGACCGCATGGCTTCTGTGGCTGAAAGCGACGTGATCATTGAATGGGACGAGGCGCGCACAATTGTGCTCGATTCCTACGCCTCGTTTTCACCAGAACTGGCAGACCTCGCAAAGCGATTCTTCGACGAGCAGTGGATTGACGCGCCGGCCAGCGAGGGCAAAATGGCGGGAGCGTTCTGCGACTACACCGTGCCGAGCCACCA
>CAYUOD010000668.1:0-1741 GCA_964446225.1 uncultured Acidimicrobiales bacterium
GTACTCTGTGCTGCCCCACTCGTTGGCGTGGCCTGTCGAGTCGGGAGTTCGGATATGGAAGAACAGGTATTCAAGGTCGGGGGATGAGAGTTCGCTTGTTGCTGCGGCGGTGGCATCGGCGAGTGACAGTTCGCTGAAGACGTCGATCTTGTCGGTGCCGTTGTCTTCGCCGGTGGTATCGGCAGCACCATTTGTAGTGTTCCAGCTGCGATCGATCATCTCGAACTTGGTCTTGGTGACAATCATTGCGGTGCGGCCGCCGTTGTCGTGCACCACATCGAACACCGAGGCAACGTAGGTGCCGGCTTCGTCGTGGACGGTGCGCCCTAGGTCGCTGTTGTAATCCACGCCGTGCCCGTTCGGCCCTTCGACGGGTCGACCGGTGAACTGGGACGTGTGGTTCGGTAGCGTTACCGTCTTGCTCGGGTCGGTGCGGGCGTTCATCGTCGAGGCTCCCTCACCGATTAGGCGGGTCAGGTTCGGCATTGTCGCCCCGGTGATGTAGTCCGGCCGCATGCCGTCGATACTCACGTGGATCACGAGCTTGGTCGTGTTGCCTGGCTCGGGAGGTTGGCTGGTTGCGGTCGGGACCGAGGTCGCGGTCGGCTGGGTCGTCGTGCTGGGCACCGATGGTGTGGTCGGCTTCAGGGTCAGCTCCGCCAGAACAGTCGCGCTTCCGAATGCCGACACCCCGCCCTGCCGGTCGACGAGGAGGTAGCCGGTTGCATCCGGTACTGGCGTTGCCGTCACGATGGGCTCGGCGAGTTGTTGACCGCCCAGACTCCCAAAGAATTTGCTGTCCCCGAAGGAGAAGATCCCGCCGTCACTCGCGACCATCATGTAGCCAGATCCCTGAGGAATCAGGCTCGAAACGGGTGCGTTCAGCGGAACGCCTCCCATTGAGCCGTAGAAGGCTGCGTCCCCGAAGGAGAAGATTCCTCCATCTGAGGCGACGAGCCAATAGCCCCTGTCCGTGGCGGTCGGTGCGAGGCCTACCACCGGTGCGTTCAGCGGAATGCCTCCCATTGATCCGTAAAAGGCTGCGTCTCCGAAGGAGAAGATTCCGCCGTCGGAGCCGACGAGCCAATAACCCTGCCCGGTGCTTGTGGTGGCCGAGCCGATGACGGGTCCGCTGAGGATATCCGAGATTGCTGTCCCGCCACCGTTGGTGACAGTTGTGAGATCGCCGCGGAATATCGCATCGCCGTAGTTGGTGACGCGCCCTGTGGTCGTGATGAGCCAGTAGCCGAGCCCTGTAGGTGTGACCGCCAGGGATTGCACTGATTCGTTCGCCGCCAGGTCGGGCCGGTCACCGAAATGGAGCGCGTTGTACGCAACGATCTCGCCGTCAGAGCGGGTGATCCAGTAACCCGAGCCGTCAGGCGTGTAGTCGACATCGACCGTGTCGTGGGCTGCGAGGTCTACCTGCGTGGCCTCGCCTGGGTTTGCAAGAGCCGCCAACGACGCAGTGGCCAGCCCGACCAGCACGGCAACAACAGCAGTTGCTCTCAGGGCTCTCATCTTCGACATGCTGGAACGTCACCTCACAGAACAACCGGCCACAGCGGTTCCACGCTACAGCAGACTGGCTGTGTTTGTTCCAGTACAGAGCGACCTCTGAGTGTGACGTGCGCGACCGATGGGCTGCGCACGTCACACTCAGAGGTCTTACGCAGGGCTAGTCATCGTCATCGTCATCGTCGTCGTCGTTGTCGTCGTTGTCATCGTCATCGTCGTCATC
>CAYUOD010000669.1:0-1740 GCA_964446225.1 uncultured Acidimicrobiales bacterium
CCAGGGGAGCGACGATGTCGTGGAAATCGCGCGGTGCGAGGCCCTGTCCGTGCGAAGCGCCCGCTGCTCGCGAGATGTTTTCCTCCATGAGCGTGCCGCCCATGTCGTTGGCTCCGGCTCTGAGGATCTGACGCGCCCCGTCCTGCCCGATCTTGACCCAGCTCACCTGGATGTTGTCGATCCAGCCGTGGTATGCGATGCGTCCGACGCTGTGCATCAGAAGATTTTCGCGGAAGGTCGGACCGCGCCTCGACTTGCGCTGGATGTACATCGGCGTGGCCATATGGACGAAAGGCAGGGGTACAAATTCAGTGAATCCGCCTGTCTCCTTTTGCAGATCCCGAGTACGAACAAGATGACGCGCCCAGTGCACGGGCTGTTCGATACTTCCGTACATGATCGTGACGTTTGAACGCAGACCAACCGAATGGGCGGTGCGGTGGGCTTCGAGCCACTCCTCGGTGTTGACCTTGTCGTTGCAGAGGATCGCTCGGATTTCATCGTCCAGGATCTCGGCTGCCGTACCGGGAAGCGTGGCAAGGCCCGCATCCATGAGGCGCAGTAGATAGTGGTCGAGCGGTTCGCCCAGGCGCTTGGCCCCCTCTGTGACCTCAAGTGCGGTGAATCCGTGCAAATGCATCTCGGGCGCGACGTCCTTGATGGCACGAGCCACGTCGATGTAATAGTCGCCGTCAAAGTCGGGATGGATGCCGCCCTGCAGCGTCACTTCGGTGGCGCCGAGCTGCACTGCCTCAAGGATGCGCTGTTGGATCTCGTCCATCCCCAACAGGTATGGCTTACCGCGTAGGTCCAGTGACAGCGGGCCCTTGGAGAAGCTGCAGAACCGACATTTGAAGGTGCAGACGTTGGTGTAGTTGATGTTGCGATTGACGACGAATGTCACGTCGTCACCGATGACCTTGGCGCGCAGGTCGTCTGCGAACTCGGCGACGGCACCGACTTCGGAGCCTCTGGCGCCGAAGAGCGTAACGATCTCGTCGATGCCGACTTCTTGGCCCGATGCGACACCCTGGATGACTTCGCCAACCGCTCCACCGGCGGACGCCGCTGAGGGCACCAGCTTGGGCGGCGGGGCTTCGCCACCCGAACACCATTCGTGGTCCCGTCCAAGTCCTTCGGCGTCGCTGCGGTCGAGTATCGGGAAGTGAAGTTCTGGGTCGAGCCAGGTCTCGGCATCAAGCGCGTACTCGGGGTACACAGTGAGCCGGGGTGCCAGCACGAAACCGTGTTCCTCGGTGACCGCGCTGATGCGGTCCAGGGCCGGCCAGGGACGCTCGGGATTGACGTGATCGGCAGTAATGGGACTGATGCCGCCCCAGTCATCGATGCCTGCGTCGAGCAGCACGCCAAAGTCATCTGAGAGGTTGGGGGGTGCTTGCAGGTGGATGTCGGGCGGCAGAATGAGCCGTGCGACGGCTATGGCCTCGAGGTATTCGTCAGCCGGGCAGGCGGGTGCCTTATGCATGGCTGTACCCGGTTTCGGCAGGAAGTTCTGCACGATGACTTCTTGCACATGGCCGTGCCTGGCATGTGAGGCGGCGATGGCCTCAAGCGCAGCGACACGGTCTTCGCGTGTTTCGCCGATACCCACCAGGATGCCGGTGGTGAACGGAATCTTCAGGCGACCCGCCGACTCAAGGGTCGCGAGGCGGCGAGCGGGCTCTTTGTCTGGCGCGCCGCGGTGACAATCCAGGTCAGCGCGCAGCGTCTCTATCATCA
>CAYUOD010000670.1:0-1738 GCA_964446225.1 uncultured Acidimicrobiales bacterium
CGATTTGTTGAAAAAATAGCGCTTTGCCAGGGGATTCGCGACGCCTATCCTGGAAAACCGGTAGCTCAGGATGGAAAGGCAGACAGTGGCGAAAGTACTGGTCACAGAGAAGCTCGCAGAGCGGGGACTTGCCCAGCTGCAGGCTGCCGGGCATGAGGTTGACGTGCAGCTTGGTCTGACCCATGAGGAACTCTGCGGGGCGATCGCCGATGCTGATGGGCTACTCATCCGCTCAGCCACGCAGGTGAATGCTGAGGTACTCGCTGCGGCTACACGGCTCACCGTCATTGGTCGTGCAGGCATCGGACTCGACAATGTCGATGTGGCTGAGGCCACGCGCCTTGGCATCATGGTGGCGAACGCACCCAAGAGCAACGTCGTGTCTGCTGCCGAGCATGCCATTGCGCTGCTGATGTCTCTTGCACGGAACATCCCGCAGGCTCATGGTGCACTTTCTGCTGGACGTTGGGAGCGCTCGGCGTGGGGCGGCGTGGAGTTGCTCGACAAGACGCTCGGCATCGTGGGTCTTGGGAACATTGGCCAACTCGTGGCCCACCGGATGAACGCGTTTGGGATGCGGGTGATCGCCTTCGACCCGTTCGTTTCCCAGGAGCGCGCAGACCAGATGCAGGTCGAAATGTGTTCGCTTGAGGAGTTGCTGGGCCAGTCTGACTTCGTGACGGTCCACCTGCCCAGGATTCCCGAGACACTGAATCTCATTGGTGCGGCGGAGTTCGCACTCGCCAAGTCGAATATGCGCCTCGTAAACGCAGCGCGCGGTGGCATCGTGAATGAGGATGATCTGGCCGCCGCAGTGCGGGATGGGGTTATTGCCGGGGCCGCCCTCGACGTGTTCGACGCCGAACCCACCACAGAGTCGCCGCTGTTCGAACTGGACAACGTCATAGTCACTCCGCACCTTGGGGCCAGCACAGCTGAGGCCCAGGACAGAGCTGGTGCCACGGTCGCCGAGCAGCTCCGTCTGGCCTTCGCGGGGGAGTTTGTGCCTTTTGCGGTGAACGTGTCAGCTGGTGAAGTCCCGCCCGTATTGAAGCCGTTCACGACCCTTGCCGAGCGGCTCGGCGGGATCTTGGCTGGGCTCGTCTCACAGTCTCCGACCCGTCTCGAAGTACACGTGAAAGGGCCCATTGCCTCAGAGGACATATCCATACTGCGGCTGTCGGCACTGAAGGGCATCCTGGCCCGCTCATCAAGCGAGCCCGTCTCATATGTCAACGCACCCCAACTTGCTGAGGAGCGGGGGCTTGAGGTCAGTGAAACTCGCAGTGAGACGTCCACCGAGTACGTGAATCTTGTGACTGTGCGGAGCAAAAAGCACGAAGTATCGGGGACCCTCATCGGCCCTTCTCAGCAGCTCAGGATCGTGAGCATCGATGGCGTGGGCGTCGAGCTTCGTCTTGTTGACCATCTCACACTGGTGCGCAATCTCGATACGCCTGGCATTGTTGGCGTCGTCGGCTCGATTCTGGGCAACGCTGGCATCAACGTGTCCGATATGAGTCTTGGACGCGCTGAACACGGGTCCGAAGCGATCATGCTGATCGCCACCGACGAGGCCGTTCCTGGCGCCGTGCTCGCCCAATTGGAAGCTGCCGACGACGTGCACAGTGTTCGGTCACTGATTGCATAACACGGTCCGATCTGTCAGCCTCGGTGCCTGCATCTGAGGAGACAATCAAGCGATGACCACGCCACATATTGAAGCTGCCGATGGAGC
>CAYUOD010000671.1:0-1729 GCA_964446225.1 uncultured Acidimicrobiales bacterium
TACTCATCGAAGACGGTGTACTCACCGACTACATGTGGGACTATCTGCGCTCCGATGAGCAGGGCCGGGCTCCTTCGGGGAACGGTCGGCGTCAAAGCTATAAGCATCTTCCGATGGTGCGGATGACTAATACGTTTGTGACCAATGGGGTCGAGGATCCGGCTGAGATTGTTCGTCAGACCCCCCATGGTGTGTATGTGGCTCAGCTGGGCGGCGGACAGGTGAACACAGCGACCGGCGACTTTGTCTTTGGCATGACCGAGGCCTACATGATTGAAGACGGTGTACTCACCGATCCGCTCCGCGAGGGCAATCTGATCGGGAACGGTCCCGAGGTGCTGCAGAACATCGACGCACTCGGCAATGACTTCGCAATGGGGTCGCCGGGAATGTGTGGCAAGGATGGCCAGGGGGTGCCGGTCGGCGATGGGCAGCCCACCTTGCGTGTCTCGCGTCTCACCGTTGGCGGTACCGCGGCATGAGCCAGCAGCTGGAGCTTCGTGAGATTGCCGAGCAGATCCTCTCGGATGCTGCGCCGGGTGAAGAGGTCGAGGTCTACCTGGGACGCGGCACTGAAACAGACATTCGCGCCTACAAAGGCGAGATAGAACAGTTCTCTGCGGCCGAGTCCGCAGGTGGTGGCGTTCGGGTGATCCGAGACGGCCGCCAGGGCCTGGCGTCATGTGGAAGCCTCGACCTGGACCTCCTGGGTGAAGCGCTCATCGAGGCCCGGGATAACGCGCAGTTCGCTGAGCCAGATCCTGATGCTGGACTGGTTCAGCCTGACGGTCATACTCCGGCCGAGGTGGACCTCTGGAGCGATGAGCTCGCGGCATTCGACACCGAGTCGAAGATTGAGCTCGCGCTTGAACTTGAGCGCCTCGCCCTGGCCGCGGATCCTCGAATTACGACCTGTGAGTCAGCCGATTATTCCGATGCTCAGGTGGAGGGATTCGTGGGCTCCACTGCGGGCATCTTCGCGGGCTCACGGCGATCCTCGGTGGACATTGTCGCCTCAGTGTTGGCCGAGACAGAAGACGAGACGCAGACCGGCTTTGGATTTTGTGTTGGGCGGGACCTGTCCGCCCTTGATCCCAAGAAGGCCGCTCATGACGCGGCCGAGCGTGCGGTCAGGATGCTGGGCGCCACGAAGCCGGCAAGTGAGCGGCTAACGGTGGTTTTCGATCCCTGGGTCACTGCGAGTTTGCTGGGTATCATCGGTGGCACACTCACCGGAGACGCCGTTGTGCGCGGCCGTTCTCCGTTCGCTGAGCGTATGGGGGAGCAGGTTGGGGCCAGCATCATCACGCTCACCGAGGATCCGACGAACTCCCTGGCCTCGGGCGCTGCGGTGTACGACGCCGAGGGAATTGCCACGAGGCGAACCGGCCTGATCGCCAATGGCACCCTGGAGGCCTTCCTCCATAACGCCTGGTCAGCACGAAGGGCCTCCACGGTGACCACAGGCTCAGCAGTCAGAGGCGGCGGATCCCCCGGGGTTGGTTGTCGTGCGCTTCGCTTGGATGAGGGTACAAAGACGCAGGCCGAGTTGATCGCCGGGATAGATCGGGGAGTGCTCGTCCAGAGCGTTGCGGGCCTTCATTCAGGAGTGAATGCGGTGAGCGGCGACTTTTCCACTGGAGCAGAGGGACTGCGCATCTCAAATGGCGCGTTGAGTGAGCCCCTGAGGGAGTTTACGATTGCGTCCACGCTGCAGCGCCTCTTGCAG
>CAYUOD010000672.1:0-1728 GCA_964446225.1 uncultured Acidimicrobiales bacterium
GTAGGCACCCGGTCGGTGAGGAGATCGTCGAGTGCCTCGCGCTCGGCTGCGGCGAAGAAGTAGGGCGTGACAGGAAATTCTGCCCCGCCGGGATCCGACATCGCTACCAAGAACGTTTCTGAATCGGTCACGGGACCGTGCAGTTCCGCCAGAACCTCAGACGACACGTCAGCGACGATGATGACAACCTCGACGCGGTTAGCCATGTCGACCGCGGTAACAACGAGGTCCTCCGAACTGGCGAAGTCCTCGGCCACCACAATCACGACGTCCATGCTTCCAAGGTGGTCTCCGCCCTCCGTACCCGAGGGATGGCTCACGTCTGGGGATTGATCGACGGCGAGTTGAAATCCATCTATGAAGGCGGAGTCGGTTCCCTCCGACATGGTCGGGTCAACCACGATGCCCACTACGAACTCGTCGGCCAATGCCGCAGAGGCACCAAAAACCACCCATATGAATATGGCAGCCCCAACCAAGCTCCGGGAGACTGAGAAGCAGCGGCGAGGCTCTCTTGAAGCGGTATTCACCCTCGGATCTCCGTTCTCGCTGAGGACAGTTTGTCAGAATTGAGCATGGTGACCGAGTTGGCCTGAGAGAGTCGACTACACATTCCGCTACGGGTTCGCAGGCCGCGCCCCCAACGTGGTCATCGGGAAGCGGCTGGTGAAGAAGCAGGTGCTGGACGCTCATAGACGTCTCCGCGCCGCGTCGCAACCCAGCTGAGCAGTGGGTTGAGCGCCAACGCCGGATAGGGTCGCAACATGTCATCGCTCAGCGTTTCGCACGAGATCGCCGCTACCCCCGATGTTGTCTGGTCCATCGTGGTGGGTATGGACGATTGGGTCGACACCATCGAGGCCATCGAGAAGGTCGAGCGCCTAGACGACGGAGACGGCTTCGGTCTCGGAACAACATGGCGCGAGACGCGCACGATGTTCAAGAAGACGGCCACCGAGGACATGGAGGTCACTGAGTTCGAGGACGGACTCAGTTACGGGACCTCCGCTGAGTCTCACGGCTCGAAGTACTTCTCCGAGATCCGCGTCGAGGCAATCGATGCTGGCTCCCGGCTCACCATGAACTTTCGGGGCGAACCACAGACGACGTTCACCAAGATCATGGATGTAACGATCGGGCGTCTGTTCATGGGAGCCACCCGCAAGGCGTTCGCGAAGGATCTTGCCGACATCGGCATCGCCGCGGCGGCCGAGGCATCCAACTGAGAGCCATCCTGTACGAGTCATTTTCGGAGCTGCCGAGGCTAGCCACCGTCCCTGATCCGAGCCCGCAACCGGACGGCGTGGTCGTGCGGGTGACGGCCACTGGTGTCTGTCGGAGCGACTGGCACGGTTGGGTCGGCCACGATAGCGGCATCGTCTTGCCTCATGTGCCCGGCCACGAACTGGCCGGTGTGATTGAGGCGGTTGGCAAAGACGTGAAGAACTGGCGAGTCGGCGATCGGGTAACTGTCCCGTTTGCTGGAGGATGTGGATCCTGTCCGGAGTGTCATGCTGGCAACCAGCAGGTGTGCGACGCGCAGTTCCAGCCGGGGTTCACGCACTGGGGATCCTTCGCTGAATACGTCTCGATCCACTACGCCGACCTCAATCTCGTTGCCTTGCCCGAGTCGATAGCGGATGCGACCGCGGCCAGTCTTGGCTGCCGGTTCGCTACGTCGTTTCGGGCAGTCGTCGATCAGGGCCAGGTCGCCGCGGGCCAATGGGT
>CAYUOD010000673.1:0-1699 GCA_964446225.1 uncultured Acidimicrobiales bacterium
AGGACATCGGCGTGCTGTTCCTTGATCTCGACGGTTTCAAGCGGGTGAACGACAGTGTGGGTCACGCTGTCGGTGATGACGTGCTGCGCGCACTTTCGGTGCGCCTCGGCTCTTCCATGAGGGCCTTTGATACGGTTGCCCGCTGGGGTGGTGACGAGTTTGTTGTGCTCTGCGAGTCAATCGAGTCTCCGCATGATGCGCTCGTAGTCGCGCAGCGGCTGATAGCGGAGGTCGAGACTCCATTTGAGATCGCAGGAGAGCTGAGATCGATCTCGGTGAGCATTGGCATCGCCGTCGGCAACGGTAAGACCCATTCGCGCAAGGAACTTATTGATGCAGCTGATGGCGCCATGTATCAGGCCAAGGAACTCGGCAGATCCCAGTACGTCATGGGCATGTCGGACTCGGATTCTACGGCCGAGACCGACAGCGAGACGCGCCGCGACCGCATCGCCCGGGCGCTGGTGGACGGCGAGCTGCGGGTCGACTTTCAGCCTGTTGTGTCCCTTGAGACCGGCCGACTGAACGGTGTCGAGGCCCTGGTGCGGTGGCAGCATCCTGAGCGAGGACTGCTCGGGGCCGGCGAGGTCATCGATGCGGTCAAGGGAGATGTCCTGGCGTCTCGACTCGACGATTGGGTCCTGTTCACAGCCATATCTATGTTCTCTGACTGGCGGCAAAAGTACCCGTCAGCTTCGGAACTCAGCCTGGCCGTAAATCTTGGTGCAGATCGTCTCGACGCCCCGGGTCTGGATGAGTTTGTTGCCGGACTCCTCTCGCAGTATGGACTCGCCGCCGAGTCTCTGTGTCTGGAGATTCCTGACACCTGGCTGGATGCGCTGCCTGAGCAGGACAATGATGTGCTCGACCGGCTAGCTGGTCTCGGGCTGTGCCTGGCGCTGGATGGTTCCGGGGCCATGAGCGACGAGCTGCTTGACGAACTCGAGCGCCATAGCGTGTCCATTATCAAGCTTGATCGTTCTTTGCTGCGAGCCGCTGGTGACGATGATGCGGGCAATTTGGAGCGAGTTGTCAGCGGCGCCCTACAGAGAGACCTGACGGTCATTGCCGAGGGTGTCGAATGGGAGTATCAGCTGGGTCTGTTGCGGGGACTCGGTTGCCAGCTCGCCCAAGGCTATTACTACTCCAAGCCCCTAGCGGTCTTCGCTATCGAGCAGCAGATTTCGGTTATGGCAGACGCCGGGATCTAGACGAACGCCTCTGAGCCTGCGAATGGGGCAGGGTCACTAGCCATTGGCAGCTGGAGGCGTGAGCGCCATGCCAGGTCCACTTCCAGTGTGTCCAGCGTGTCGGTCCAGGTCTGTGGATGCCAACCCTCGGCCGCTCCAGCGAGTTCACCACTCTGGCGGATATGCAGCAACGCGGGGAGGCGTTCGAGGCCAGCGTTCTTCACGAGTTTCTTTTCGGGGTCCACGAACGTCTGGAACTCGTCTGTGAGATGGTCCAGAAACCGTCGCGCGCCCTCGGCGTCGCTTGTGCAGAGAAATCCGACGCGCACGTCCGCCTGGTTGTAGTGCCGCAATACACGGGCGCCGGTTTCGAGAATCCAGGAACTCTCGATCGTGTAGGGATCGACGGCCACGAGCAGCATGTTGAACGTGGTCAACCATTCCGGAATCGTGAAGTCGTTGCCGTTGATGTCGGCGAGGGTCAGATCGTTTGCAAGATTCGTAGCCAC
>CAYUOD010000674.1:0-1694 GCA_964446225.1 uncultured Acidimicrobiales bacterium
TCAAGGACGCGGCGGGACTGTCAGATGTCGCCGCCCGACTGGGTGAGTGCATGGCCGAGAAGTCTGTGCTCGAGGATCGTGTGGCTGAGATGCGGTTGCTGCGCGCGCGCCAGCGAGTCAGGGGCGACGAAGTCCCGGCCGCCGAGCGCGTGAGCCTTTCGCAGATTGATACCGCGGTCAGGGGAGTGAAGGCAATCGATGATCGCTGCGCCCCACTCGCCAAGAAACTCGCCGCCCAGGGCAACGCCACCTGGGGACCGTTGATGCGCGCTGGCAGCGATAAGAGCCTGTTCGCCCGCCAGGTTGAGAAATATGCCGATGTCTATACGTCACGGGTGTCGAATCTGGGTGGTCGCACGCCGTATGCGTTCTTGCGCGCAGCGCGTACGTCGTTGCCTCACGATTGAGCTAGTCCGCTAGCGGATCCTTAGGCTGTTTCTTGGCCGCGGCCTTGTCTGCGGGTTTGACTGCAGGCTTGGCGCGGGGTTTTGGTTTCGGTTTGGCCTTGGGCCTGGGTTTGGGCTTCGGTTTCGGAGCTTCTGGCTCTGCTTCGACTTCTGGTGCGGGTTCGACTTCTGGCGCGGGTTCAGGATCGGGTTCGATCCCTTGCTCATCGTCCTGGTTCTCAAGTTGGTTCTCAACAGATGACTGAACTGCCCGAATGAGTTTACGGAGTTGATGGATCTGGTCCAGGTCCTGCTCGTCGGCTTCGGCGCCCCGTTGCATGAGGTCAGCAACGCGGCGCAGTTGCTGTTGCGCATGGGTGAGCGGGTTTGCGATCGTGTCCAGCGGTCCGTCCCCTGAGGCGGCAATTGCCTCATCCACCGTCGCTCCTTCGCGCAGCTTGGTGAGCGCCACCGTGTCACCGAGTACGCGATCAAGAGTCGGCACGTTCCAGGCGGCTCCGAGGGCACTGCGACCGTTGTGGAGCACGAAGAGCCAATTCGTCAGCTCGGCCAGGGCTTCAGGGAAGAGACCGGGGAGATCCGGGTCAGTACGCGAGGCGAGTCCCAGGAAGCGGAGAATGTTGTCGTGATTCAGAATGCTTGAGAGCACCGTGAATTCAAGACCATTCTCATTCAGGCCGGGATGCTCATAGAAGTCTTCTGCGACGATGTGGTCGTAGATGGCGAGGCCCGTGAGCATCTGGGCGACATGGGATTCCCGGGTTCCGACGCGTCGAGCCAGGTGGGAGAGGCGCTCCTCCCGCTCGCCATCGATTGCCTCGTAGCGTTCGTTGAGAAACCGCGCCTTGGCCAGTGGCGTCCATTCCCTGGTCCCGGTGATATGACGAAATCCGACATACTCCAAGACATCGACGCGGCTGGTGAACTGCACCACGGGTATCTGTGTTGGTCGAAAGGCAGCTTCCATGGAGGCTTGTGCGACTAGACGTTGGAGCACAGGGGCTTTCTCCGGATTGTGTAAGAGCATGCAGGCAGCCAGACGTCGGTTGCCTTCTACGACGACGTACCGGTCTGGCTGATCAGTACTTGCGGTCACCAGGAGGGGCTCACCCGGGAGGAAGCCCTGGCTGCCAATGGAGTCAATGAGATCAATGAGAGAGGTCTCGTTGAGGAGCCACGCCAACAATGATGCCTGCGGTGCTCCGATCAGATGGCGGGGCAGGCGCGGATTAGACGGATCAAAGTTCAGATCCGAGAGTGCGAGGTAGGCGGTTGTGAGCTTGCGTT
>CAYUOD010000675.1:0-1692 GCA_964446225.1 uncultured Acidimicrobiales bacterium
TGAAATGAGCCCCAGGCACACGAGCCGCCAGCGGCCCGTCCCTTCCACCAGATCACCTCGCCGCGCATGAGCAGCCCGAGGTCCTGCAGGATGGTGGTGACGTCGGCGGACAGTGAGCGGTACGGCCGCCGTCCGAGGTTGGCGACGTTCACGGCGATTCGCCCACCGGGTTCGAGCACGGTCTTGCAGGCGGCGAAGACATCACGCAGCAGCTCCAGGTATTCGAAGTAGCTGGCGGGTACTCCATTCTCGCCGAGGGTTTCTTCGTACTGCTTGCCCGCGAAATACGGCGGTGAGGTGACGACGAGGGCTACCGAGTTGGCTGGTAGTACCTGGTCGATCTCGCGGGCGTCCCGGCTGAAGATGGTGTTCGTGATGGGTGACTCGGTGATGTGGCTGTCGGAGGAGATCTCTGGCGGCGTGAAGCGGGTGTAGAAGTCGGAGGCATCGTGATTCTCCCGCTTGGACGAGCCGAAGTTTGCGGTGCTTGTACCTTTCCTGGAGGCTGCGGCTGTCATGAGGCCTCTGGCTTCGCCGGATCAGCGAGCGTGGGCAGGAACTCTTCGACCGCCCGGTTGATCAGGTAGTTGACGGACACGTCGCGGGCCCTGGCCACCCGGTGGAGTTCGTCGCGCACCTCAGGGGGGATGCGAACAGCGGTGGTGACCCGCGGCTCGTCGTAGATTTTCGGTCGTGCCATTGCAGGCAGGTTAATCGTGGGGTGCGACAAGGCGCGCGATAGTGCGCGCGCTAATCCGGTGCCCGATGCGGTCTGTCGTCTGTGGCTCGGCCTGAGCCCGAGTGAGGGACGTCAGTCCTGCCTGCGGGCTACCGCTGTCACCGTAGACAGGCCTACTCGCGTTCTTGCTCTCGGACTGGTAGAGCAGCATGCAGAAATCCCGGTCTCGACTGTTCGCCTCTATCAGAACAAGGGCCTCCTACCGCCGCCGGAACGTCGCGGCCGTGTGGGCTACTACGACCAAGGACACCGGGACAGGCTGCGGCTTATTGCGCATTTGCAGGATCGGGGCTTCTCACTGGCCGCAATCAAAGAGGCAATGGACTCATGGAACGCGGGGCGATCGCTCGATCATCTGCTCGGTGTTGGGGCCATCGCGCCATCACTTGGACGCGAGCCTCTGCGTTTGTCTCTGCTTGAGTTCAGCGAAAGGTTTGATGGCGTCGAGTTGAGCCAACCCGACATTCAGGGAGCTGTCGAGATCGGCCTCATCGAAGTCGATGGACCTGATCTCGTGATCGCGAACGAAGCCTTCGCGGGCATTGGTCCCGCCGTCGCCCGCCTGGGTCTTCCTAGCGCGACGATTCCCGATGAGTACGAGGCTCTGAGCGCTGTCGTTGATGACCTAGCCGAGCGATTCCGGGTCGTCTTTGATGAGCATCTCTGGGCGCCGTTCGCAGAACGAGGGATGCCGTCCGATGAGATCTCCGATCTCACAGCCAACGTCGCCCAACTCACCGAACTCGCGACGAGCGTCGTCACGACCGAGCTACACCGGCGCTTCGCAGCGTTCGCGGCCGAATACGTCGGGAGTGCATCAACAGATTCCCCCCGAATCTTGAGCCGCAGGTCAGCTCTCGACACAACGCTCTCAGCCCACGAGATCCACCACTGCATCTTCTAGCTCTGCGTCAGTGGCGACGTTGTCGAATCGCTCGACGATGACGCCTTCG
>CAYUOD010000676.1:0-1688 GCA_964446225.1 uncultured Acidimicrobiales bacterium
ATCCGAGGAAAGCGGCGGTCCCGGCGATCGCTGCAATTGGTGGAATGGTGGTTCCTGCGGGCATTTACTTTGCCTTCAACAGCGGCGGAGCGGTCGATGGTTGGGGCATCCCAATGGCTACTGACATTGCCTTCGCAGTCGGCATCGTGGCCCTGCTTGGAAGCCGGGTTCCGGCACCTCTCAAGCTGTTCCTGCTCACCCTGGCGATTGTCGATGACATCGGTGCGATCGTTGTCATAGCGATCTTCTACACCGATCAACTCGCTTTCGACATGTTGGCCTACTCGGTGGTTGCGATTCTCGGGATTACCCTTCTGCGCTATCTCAAGGTCTGGAATATCGGCATCTACGTGATTCTTGGTGTGATTGCCTGGTATTTCATGCTTGAGTCAGGGATTCACGCGACCATCGCAGGTGTGGTGATTGGTCTGTTGACCCCCGCCCGTCCACTGCTCAGCCGTGTTGAGGCTGAGGCCATTGCAGATGATGTGGAAGATGATCCCTCTCCGGAGTCTGTGCGTTACCACGCGTTCTTGTTGCGTGAGTCGGTGCCGGTGGTGAATCGTCTCGAAGCTAAACTGCATCCGTACACGAGCTATCTCATCATTCCGATCTTTGCGCTCGCGAATGCTGGTGTGGCTATCAGCAGTGAGAGTGTCTCGGCTGCGATCAGCTCACCGGTAACTCAGGGTGTTGCTTTTGGTCTTGTGATCGGAAAGCCGGTTGGTGTTCTGCTGTTCAGCTGGCTCGCCACCAAGATGGGTCTGAAGCTTCCGGCGAACGCAAGTTGGTCTCAGATGGCGTCGGTCGGCATGGCCGCCGGAATCGGCTTCACGGTGGCGATATTCGTGACCGGTCTCGCATTCCCCGGTGCCGAAGACCTTCAGGATTCGGCCAAGATCGGTATTCTCGCTGCCTCTGCGGTGGCGTCTGTGCTCACTATCTTGATGTTCCGTGCCACCTGTAAGAAGGTTGTTGAGCCAGCACATGTGGAAGTTGCAGACGACGATCACTTCGACGAGGCGCTCACCTCAGGTGAAACCGCCGTCGATGCATCGCTGCCGTCTGGCGTCTAGAGATTTGTGGACGATCAGTCCAGCCCGGGCCTGTGGGACCGGGCTGGTAGGTCGTGCTGGCAACTGAGGTTCAGCCGAAACGAGGAGCTTCCGGGCGGTCGGTTCTGCCGCTCATTCTGAAGTCCGGATCGTGTCTGCGGATCTCACGGCGCGCGATCGTCATCTTGTGCACCTCGTCTGGGCCGTCAGCAAGCTTGAGCGTGCGCTGGTGGGCCCACAGTTGAGCCAGGGGAGTGAACTGGCTTACACCGGCGGCTCCGTGGACCTGGATGGCCTTGTCGAGCACGTCGAGCGTGAGGCGCGGCACGATGACTTTGATCGACGAGATCTCGTTTGCAGCAACTTTGTTTCCGACGGTATCCATGAGTGATGCCGTGTAGAGACACATCAGCTTGGCCTGGTCGATGCCCAGGCGTGACTCGGCGATCCAATCTTGGATCAGGCCCTGCTGGATCACTGGCTTTCCGAATGTGGTCCGGTCGACGGCTCTTTGGCACATCAGCTCCAGCGCGAGTTCGGCTACGCCGAGGCTGCGCATGCAGTGATGGATACGTCCCGGGCCGAGGCGTGCCTGCGACATGGCGAATCCGCCGCCCTCTTCGCCGAGCAGGC
>CAYUOD010000677.1:0-1685 GCA_964446225.1 uncultured Acidimicrobiales bacterium
GACAGTAGGCGTCGCGCAACACATGCAGCATGTCGCCGAACTTCATGCGCTCCGGACCGTACAGATCGTCGGTGAGGAACTCACGGTCGTTGTCCCAGATGGTGAGGCCGTAGCTGGCTGGATCCAACTCCGCGTGGAGGCTTGGTGGGGCCAGACGCAGAGGATCCAGGTCGGCGATGAGGTGCCCGCGGACGCGATACATCTGCACGATCTTGCGGACCTGCATCTGCTTCTGCAGATGGCTGGCTTCTCTGTCCACGGGATTGTGGTCGCGCCTCCACCGCACGGGCTCATAGGGCACATTCAACGAGGCGAACATCTCATCGTAGAACTCGTCCTCACCGAGCAGCAGTTGGTGCATTCTGGCGAGGAACTGGCCCGACTCCGCGCCTTGTACAACCCGATGGTCGTAGGTGTTGGAGATCGTGATGACCTTCGATATGCCCATCTCGGCCAGCTTGTCCGGGTCCGCTCCGGCAAACTCAGCAGGAAACCCGATGGCTCCCACTCCAACGATCGCCGATTGACCTGGCATGAGTCGAGGCACTGACTGCAACGTGCCGATAGTGCCCACGTTCGTGAGGGTAATCGTCACCCCCGCAAAATCATCCACCGTGAGCTTGTTGCTTCTCACCTTGGTGATGACCTCTTCGTAGGCCTTCCAGAAGCCCTTGAAGTCGAGGTGGTTCGCGCGCTTGATACAGGGCACGAGCAGGGAGCGCGACCCGTCCTTCTTCTGTATGTCAACCGCCAGACCCAGTCCGATGTCGTCATGGGTGAGCACGACCGGCTTGCCAGCCTCGTCCAGGTCAAAGGTGTTCGACATGGCCGGAATCTCGCTGAGTGCCCGAACGAGCGCGTAGCCAATCAGGTGGGTGAAACTCACCTTGCCTTGTCGCGTCCGGCCCAGGTACCCGTTGATTACGCTGCGGTTGACCTCAAGCAGGCGGGCCGGAACCTGCCGATAACTCGTCGCCGTCGGGACACCGAGCGAGAGCTCCATATTCTCAACGATGCGCGCCGAGACGCCACGCATTGGCTTGGAGGTCACACCAGGCGGGTGGACTACGGCCGGTGCGGTGGGGTCCGGCGGTGGAGAAACTACGGCTGCGCGCGTCGGTGACGGCGTGGCTACGGCCGCGGCAACAGGCTCCGGTTGGACCACAGTTGCCGGCTCGACCGGCTCAACAACGCGCGCTGGTTCATCCTGATGACTGGACGCGTCAATGACCGCGGGGCTCCCCAGCGAGGCGAAATACTGTTGCCAGTCCGCTGGTACAGCCGACGGGTTCTCCCGAAACTGCTGGTACATGTCATCTATGAGCCAAGAATTGGCGCCGAGTTCTGAAGGATCAGTAGCCACGCTCGAATGGTAGCGATCCGACTCACCGGAGCGATGCTCTTCTGAGATATTGGCTCCGTGGCGGCCGCGTTTGACGGCTGCGAAACGCAACGGCTCGCACAGGCATTAACTTTGCAGGCCATGAGTGCGCAGTTTATTTACACGATGCGGAAAGTGAATAAATTCCATCCGCCTGACAAAGACATCCTGATTGACGTGACCCTGGCCTTCCTGCCGGGAGCGAAGATCGGCGTCATTGGCCACAACGGAGCGGGCAAGTCCTCAGTACTCCGCATCATGGCGGGACTGGACGACGAGTACACCGGCGAGGCGCGCCTCACCC
>CAYUOD010000678.1:0-1684 GCA_964446225.1 uncultured Acidimicrobiales bacterium
CAGAACATCGATCCGATCTTCTCCATCAGTGGACTTGTGGAGGGCGAGGACTTCGAGTCTGTACTGGCTGCCAGAGAGATCATCGCGGCGCTGCTGATTGGTCTGTTGGCCGGATTTGGTGCCGCTCTCATGGCTCGTCTGGTCAAGGAAGCCAAGAAGATCGAGCGACATCGTCCGTGGTGGCAGCGTGTTCTCGCGGCCTCGACCACGCTCGGGATACTCATCGTGATCACCGAGGTGTTCTACGACGGCGAGCCCTTGACCATGGGTCCTGCTGGCGCTGGCGAACTGTTCCGGTGGGTTGCAGGGGCGGACGTCACCCTGGTGCTCCTGCTTGGACTGTTTGCGTTTCGTATGCTCGCGACGGTTACGACCATGGCCGGAGGCGGCGTCGGAGGAGTGTTCATTCCGCTGGCCGTTCAAGGCATCCTGCTTGGGCGTATCGTCAGCCTCGCAATCGAACCCCTGAACTTTGTCGATCAGACAAACGCCCGGATTCTTCTGCCCGCAGTTGGGCTCGCAGCCTTCCTTGGTGCTGGTTACCGCACGCCTCTTGCCTCGGTGATGTTTGTCGCCGAGTCCACCGGAAACAGTCGGTTTGTCGTGCCTGCTCTCATCGCATCTGCGATGGCTCAGGTCGTCATGGGCGGGCGTTCCGTCTCGTCCTTCCAGAAGGTCGCCAGGGTCGGGCACCTTGAAGAGCGTTTCGAGATGAGCACGAGTTCGGCGCTGAACGCGAAGGTCGACACGGTCGCGTCCACTTTGCCGCTCAGTGAGTTTGTGTGGAATCACGCGTTGGCGAGCACTCAGCATGCCACTGCTGTCGTTGATGATGGAAAGCTCGTCGGAATGTGTTCGATACACGAGGCGGCCGAGACCGATCGTGAACGCTGGTCAGAGATGACCGTGGCGGACATCATGATCAAGGAGCCGGCGACTGCGCGTCTGGCCTGGAGCCTGCGCGAGGCATCGCGTGTGATGGAAAAGAATCACGTCGACCTGTTGCCCGTCGTGGATGTCGACAATCGTTTCTTGGGTGTTGTCACCCAGGAGGAGATCGTGCGTCTGGACGTAATGGTGGGGGATGTACCTCCCCAGCTGTCGTAGTCTCGGCACATGGCTGATATAGGTGCTGGTACCCGAGTTGCGTTCCTGGGACCGCTCGGCACGTTTACCGAGCAGGCTCTGCTGACGCAAGGCGATCTGGCGCAGTGTGAGCTTGTACCGGTCACGACCATCCCTGACATTGTGCGAATGACAGCGGGGGGCAAAGTGGACCTTGGGTTCGTGCCGGTGGAGAACGCCATTGAGGGCACGGTGAATGCCGCGATGGACACGATTGCGTTTGAGGCCGACGTACTCATTCAACGCGAAGTTGTCCTGGATATTCGCATGGAGCTGCTCGCGCTGGAGGGTACGGCGCTTGCAGATGTGAGCCGGGTGGTTTCCTATCCTG
The DNA here is from genome assembly GCA_964446225.1 of uncultured Acidimicrobiales bacterium. GTDB lineage: Bacteria > Actinomycetota > Acidimicrobiia > Acidimicrobiales > Poriferisodalaceae > CAYUOD01. The sequence continues at coordinate 1,457 of CAYUOD010000678.1, forward strand.
TGGCCATCTCGCAGGTACGCGCCTGGCTGCGCGCCAACCTTCCCGAAGCGGAGGTAGTCGCGGCAAATTCTACGGCTGAGGCTGCACGCATCGTGGGTGAGGCGCAGTCGAGGAAAGTTGCGGCGGTCGGCAACTTGTTGTCTGGATCGCTTTATGGTCTCGTATCAATTGCTGGCGACATCGGCGATCACCCTGAGAACCAGACGCGGTTCGTTGTGGTGAAGACCA
>CAYUOD010000679.1:0-1683 GCA_964446225.1 uncultured Acidimicrobiales bacterium
ACGATGGCTGCAGCTGCGGCGAGGATTGCCACATTCACCGCCGCAATGATCGGCGAGTATCGAAAGCGACCCACGCGGTGCGCGTTGACACCAAGAGATCCGTCTATGACGCTCAAGGTCAGCGGTGCAATGATGCCCAACACAACGAACGACGAAACGGTGGCGATGCTGGCCGCGATCGCGAAGTGGGCGATGGACTCGATGCCAGAAGAGGCGTTCGAGAGAAACGCCACCGAGTCAGTCGCCGCTGCGAGAGTAAGAGCGCCAAGGACGCCGCCGAGTCCCACCCGGAAAGCTGTCCTCGCACCTCGGTACCGGACATGCTGATACTGAGACATCGAGTGCACTGCGAAGTCGACACCCAGCGCGATCATCGATATCGGCACGAGCAGCTCGATGACGAGACCACCTTTGAGACCTATCAGGCTCGAGATGCCGCCGAGCCAGATCATCAGAACGGCGAGGCCAATACCGGTAAGTGCAGTCGCCCAGTATGAGCGAAGGGCCATCCCGACGATCAGCACAGCCGTGACGACGGCGAGCACAATGAAGGGTGCTGCGGCTTTCCCTTGTTCCTCGGAGGTCTCGTTTGCGGCGACAGCGACGCCCCATACGGTGATGGACTCTTGCTCTCCTCGTAGATAGCGCTCAACGTTAAGGTTGAACTCTTCTTTCTGCAGTACTACCGGATCGCCACTCGGACCGATCGCGAACTGTCCCCCGCCAAGCGGCTCGTTCCATGCGTCCACCTCAAAGATAAGGCCGGGTGAGCGGACGATCGAGATGTCCTGTCCGAGAACTACACCTTGCTCCTCGGTCGCGAGTACAGAGATTTGTTCGCTGAATGATGCCGTCTCTGGTTGCGCCAAGATCCCGGCGACTACAACCTTGACCATGTCGTCGCTGGCTTCCGAAAGCGACACCCCGAACTGCTGTTGGACGCCGCTCTCAACCACCTCAGCCAACGTCACGAAGCCATTGATCTGCACGCCAACCGCGGTATCAAAACGATCTGCCAACAGGGGCTGCTGCTCGAACCCTGTCGGAACCAGGAGGCCTTCGCTGTCCGCGGCTCGTAGCGCTTGTCCGTTCTCTAACAGTTCTGCGAGCGGCTCGGCACGGAGGATGTCTCCCCCGTCTGCAGCCTCCACGATGATGAAGTTGGTGTGCACCAGTGGAGGCAGGCGACGTTGAATGTCGTCGCGTGTGGTGAACACGTCGGCATCAGGCTCTTGGGAGGCATCGCCGTTGTCGCCCAGGCCGATGCTGGCGAGCGCGAGCAGGGCGGTGAGCACGATGAAACCAACGAGGACGAGGCGGGCCCTCTGCTGAATCCACTCTGCGATTCGATCTGCCATGCGATCTGTCCTTTGCTACCCAGGCTCGATACTTGGATTTTCCAACCATATCACTTGGAAATTCCAAGTCAAACCCATGCATCTGGTAATGTGGGCATATGACAGGCAAGCAACGCTACGACCAGTTCTGCCCAGTAGCGACCGCGCTCGACGTCGTGGGTAATCGCTGGGCACTGCTCATCATCCGCGAGCTGTTCCTCGGACCAAGGCGCTTCAAAGACATCCACGACGCTCTGGAGACCGCCAGCACAGACATGGTTTCGGTGCGACTGCGCGAACTCGCCGAAGAGGGCATCGTGGAACGTCTCGATGACCGTCGCTACCA
>CAYUOD010000680.1:0-1682 GCA_964446225.1 uncultured Acidimicrobiales bacterium
CCAGTGCCTCCGGTGGACTGCGCTGGGGACCACCAGGCTGAGATTTTCGCCAGGGCCGAGAGCCCAGCTGGGCCTGATGCACCATTTCCGGGAGACACCGGTATTAGCGACTTTGCAGCCGCAGAGGTTTGTGACCCCGCATACGAGGAGTTCATGGGTGTGACCTCGGATGCCGGGTTGCTGGAGTACACCGTGCTTCATCCAGACGAGGATGAATGGGATCGTGGAGATCGCGTCGTGGTCTGCCAGGTGGAGGATTCGGTGCCACTCGTTGGAAGTGCGGCAAGTGGCGGACTTGAGGTCCCCAATGTTGTTGTTGTCTCGGTGGGACAGATCGATGATGTTGTGGACCTCTTCGCGAATATCTCTGGCAAGGAAGCTGAGCCGCTCACCACAGATGCCATCGAGGAGAACACGTATCCACCGTCGGTGTTCGGCAACAAGATCTTCTACGGCCGCTGGACGAGCGATGAGTACCTCGAACGGAACATTGTGTCGCTGGATGTGACAACAGGCGAGATAGCGACTGTGCTCGCGACTCCCTTCGATGAAGCGATGCCGAGGGTCTCGCCAGATGGCTCAAAGATTGTCTTCATGTCGTCGCAGGACGCCGACGAGTTCGACATCTGGGTCATGGATATTGACGGCTCATCAACAACGAGGCTGACTCCGAATCCCGACCGCGACTCGTCGCCAGCCTGGTCCTCAGATGGTTCCAGAATCGTCTACCGGGCGCGAGTCGATGGTGTCAGCAACATCTGGATGATGAATGCGGATGGTTCCAATCCCGTACAGATCACCGACGACGAGGCTGGGGACTACGACCCGGTGTTCAGTCCCGATGACACAAAGATCGCCTTCACCTCTGAGCGCTCCGGGAACTTTGATGTATGGGTGATGGATGCCGATGGCTCAAACCCCGTGAACCTCTCCAATCATCCAGCTGTTGACGAGTATCCAGCTTGGACACCTGACGGTTCGGCAATTGTGTTCACATCCAGCCGAATCAACCAGACGCTATGGGTCATGCTGGCCGACGGAACAGCCCAGTCGCTCTTCAGTTACTCGTCATTGCAGGGCTACGGGGCGATCCTGGGCACATTCGATTGAGAGCGACTATTTAGTGTGCGTGAGCAGGCGCTCGGGTAGTGTTCCGGCTATGACCTGACACGGCTACTTCCTGTCGTTACGGACCGGCGGGGCCGTCATAGCTGAGAAGAGTGCTGCACCATGTCGAGTGACGCTAGGGAGCAAGTTGTAACGGTTGATCCGTCGGACAATGTGTTGCAGGCGTTGTATCAACGGGCCAGAGATCATGCTGCAGCCCCTGCGTTCATGGTGCGCGGCGACGCCGGTTTCAAGAACGTGTCGACTGCAGAAGTCGTGACGAGGGTGCGCGAACTCGGCGCTGGTCTCATCGGGGCGGGCGTTGGCGTCGGCGACCGGGTGGCCATCTTCAGTCACGCAAGAGTCGAATGGGCGCTCATTGACTATGCGATCTGGCAGGCGGGTGCGGTGAGCGTCACCATATACGAGACCTCTTCACCCGATCAGGTGAAATACATTCTGGAAAACAGTGGCGCGATGACAGCAATTGTTGAGAATGATGATCTCATGGACATCGTCGAGGATGCCCGGGCTGACATCCCTGAGCTCAAGAACGTGTTCTCAATAGAGGACGG
>CAYUOD010000681.1:0-1677 GCA_964446225.1 uncultured Acidimicrobiales bacterium
CAACTCAGCTATTTGTACAACAGCTTGCGCGATGTTTCGGCCTTCACCATAAAAAAAAGTAATGAAATTGACGCTTTCATATTGCAGCCATTCTTTGAAATCATCGTGGTATTGAACACGGTTTTTACCAAATTCCACCTGGGATCCCTGAGCACTCAGAAAGGACCAACTTAGTGTGGAAAACAAAAGCGAGAGCAGAAATGTATAGTTGCGCATAGGCTAATTTTTATTGGAAGGCAGCTCAATATTTTTCATCATCTCATTGCAAGTTGCTTCTTTAAATATGAGTTTTTTTAAACTTAATGTCAATGTGAATGATTAGTTAGTGTATTTTTGCAAACAATAATAATTAAAAGAAGTTGGTAAACCGGCTAATAAAAAGCTTATTGGCAGTCAACATACTAATAATTATGATTATTCACACATTATTTTAACGGTAAAAATATGACCCTTGTTGCTAAATTTACTTTCAATCCCTTTCAGGAAAATACTTACGTTCTGTACGATGATACAAAGGAATGTGTTATTATTGACCCAGGTTGTTATGATGAAAACGAAAAATTGGAACTAGTTAATTTTATTGAACAAGAAAACCTGAAACCGGTTCGATTGATTAATACTCATTGTCATATCGACCATATTTTTGGAAACCATTTTATTATTGAAAAATACAACTTAGAGCTTGAAATCCACGAAGGCGAATTGCCTGTTTTGAATGCCGTTCCGCAAGTGGCGATGATGTATGGAATTCCATTTAGCGATCCAATTCCTGTTGTTGAAAAATTTATAAAAGAAGGGGATATTATAAAATTCGGAAACTCAAGCATGGAATCGATATTTACGCCGGGACACTCCCCTGCGAGCCTTTCCTTTTTTTGTAAAGAAGCTGATTTTATTATAGCGGGCGATGTTCTTTTTTATGGAAGTATCGGTAGGACAGACCTCCCCGGAGGAGATTATAACACGCTGATTTCCAGCATAAAAGATAAAATTTTTCCACTTGGAGATGATATCGAAGTGTATTCAGGTCATGGCCCGAATACAACAATAGGATATGAAAAAAAGACAAATCCATTTTTACAGGATTAGCCAATTTTACAAGCTAAGTGGTGCGACACATTTATCTTAACACATCTTCGATGCTCTTTTTCGAACATACTTCGTTATTTTTCTTCCCGCTTTTACTTAAAAGCGGGATAACGTGGCTATGAATTCAAAAAATGCCTTGTTTGTTCAAAAAATAACTATCGAATATAAACCAACATAATTATGTTGCACTACCTAAAACAAATCCTTTTGAACGGTTTCCGGCAATAATCGAAAAGATTTTCTGTGGTGTTTACAAGATCCAAATTGTTGAATTCCTACTCGATGTAAACGCGTTGGATAACCTTTATTTTGTTCCCATCCGTATTGAGGAAATTGCTTGGCTAATTTTTCCATATAATCATCCCGATAGGTTTTGGCAAGAATTGAAGCAGCAGCGATTGACATCAATTTTCCATCGCCTTTTATAATGCAATGATGAGCAATGTTTTTATAAGGATTGAATCGATTGCCGTCAATGAGCAGCGAAGTAGGAAGGGTTTTTAGTTGGTCAACAGCACGATGCATGGCCAAAAAAGAAGCATTCAGGATGTTGATTTTATCGATTTCTTTCGGATCAACCTGAGCGAC
>CAYUOD010000682.1:0-1672 GCA_964446225.1 uncultured Acidimicrobiales bacterium
TCTTGCGCTTGAACTCGATGGGATCCAATCCGAGGTCGTGGGCAATGTCCTCAAGGTGCGCTTCGAGCGCAAACTCTGCCTGTGGCGCACCGTAACCCCTGTAGGCACCCGGAACAGGAATGTTTGTGTAGACAACGTCGCAGTCGAACCGCTTGTTCGGGCTGTTGTAAGAGGTCAGTCCCCGCAGACCTGACACGGTCTGAACCGTGCTCCCGTGGCTACCGTACGGGCCGGTGTTGCCGACGATCTTGAGGTCCTGCGACACCAGGGTGCCGTCGTTGCTCACGCCTGTCTTGTAGGTGAGTGTCTGTGGGTGGCGTGTGCGAGACGCGATGAACTCTTCTTCACGCGTCAACTCAAGGCGCACGGGTCGGCGGGTCTTAATGGCGAGATGGGCGACGATGTCCTCGATCAACATCTCCTGCTTGGCGCCGAAACCACCGCCGATGCGCGGCTTGATCACACGGATGTTCTTGATTTCCATGCCCACGAGAGGGGCAAGCATCCGCCGAGCATGAAACGGGACCTGGGTGGCCGTACGCACGACGAGACGCTCATCTGAGTCGAGCCAGGCAACCGCGATATGGTTCTCGATCGGCGTTGGCTGGACCTGATGAACCCTAAACGTCTGCTCATAAGTTCGGTCAGCGCCGGCAAGTGCCGACTCGACATCGCCCCGCTCTGCACCGATCGTGAGCACGACATTGCGCTCGCGGTCGTGGATCTCAAGGGTGTCTGCCTCGTCGTGGATTACGGGCGCTCCGTCGGCCATGGCGGCCAGCTCGTCGAGCACAGCCGGAAGGACTTCATACTCGACTTTGATCAGCCGTAGCGCCTCCTCGGCAGCCTCAAGCGTCTCTGCTGCAACAGCGGCGACGCGGTCGCCGACATGGCGGACCTTGTCGTCGAAACTGACCTGATCGTAGGGATGAGGGTTGGGCCAGCTCTGACCACCGGACGCGTACTTCACCCGCGGAACGTTCTGATAGTGAATTACCGCATGGACTCCCGGGACAGCTGTCGCGAGCGAATCGTCAATGTTCAGGATGCGGGCATGAGCGTGAGGGCTGCGCAGTACCTTGGCGATGAGTTGATTCCTCGTCTCAAAGTCGTCGGTGAAGGCCGGGTTGCCCTTAACCAGGCGAATTGCGTCAACCTTTATCGCAGGCTTGCCAACAACAGACATCTCGGGGACATCGGCCGAAGGCACAACCCGAGGCACAGCTGGTGAGACCTGGGGAGGCAGGTCTGAGGACTTCACGACGACCGGGTTGGCGCCGTCTGTCATGGGTGCAAGAAGTATGGGATCCAGCTCCTCAAGCTTGCCGCCCCTCATTGCCGCCGCGGCCCGTTTGATGGCCTCCACAGGCTTTACGTAGGCCGTCTCACGATCCAGAATGCCCGAGAGCATGTCGCGAATCTCCTGCTCACCTGGGTCAGGCGAGTGGCGCAACAGCGCATAGGTTCCAAGGATCATGGCCGGGGTCGAGTAGCCCGACTGCATTGCTCCATTGGACACGAACGCAGCCTGGATCGGATGCAATTCAACGTCGTTGAGCCCCTCAAGTGTCATCACATCATGGCCACCGGCCTGGGCAGCCAACAGACAGTCCGAGTTCACCAGGCGACCATCCAACAGAATCGCGGACGCACCGGTTTCGCCGGTGTCGGA
>CAYUOD010000683.1:0-1672 GCA_964446225.1 uncultured Acidimicrobiales bacterium
GTAGTGACTACCAGCAGGTCCTTCTGCTCCAAGCACATAAATAGTATCACCTATAATGGATACTCCCGGATCATTAAACACAGCTCCAGGGGGTAAAGGACCTTTTACTCTGGCCCACTTGTCTTTCTGCAGATCATATGACCAAACCAGATCAGACCAAATCATCTTTGTTGACAATTTATCATCAGATTGCATCACACCACCTACCATAATAGCATAACGTAAAGGGTTGTATGTAGAAGTGCGCGGTGTACGGACGAATTTCTTGAAGGTGTTCCCGTACTTCACATACAACCCGTTGAGCTAAACCAAAGAGAGATGTTCTATGGGTATTGAATTTAAACCCTGTGATCTTTGTTTGTGCTTGGCTTTACAAAAGATTTCAGAAAGGTCTTTGAGATTGACCAGGAGTAGGATTTGATGGGCAGAATCCCAGTGAATTGAAGTTGAAGTTCTCTGTTTTTCAGGGTCAGCGCATATCTTCCACGATCCTGCAGACTATGGCTTACAAGATTATTCGAAAGCAAACAGGAATTACAATTTATTTGCATTGAAGTGTCCGCTTATCAAAATATTCATGTTTGGTGGTCCACGTTGTGTCATCGACCTCTGATCTGATATGGAATATTGTTTCCATGCAGACTCGAAGATTTCAACAAGAAGCATAGATCCTTTACCACAGTTTGAACAGAGTTCGATTACTTCCTTGTTACCTTCGGTTTCATTCTTCTCATGGAATTTTGTGACACGGTCAATCTCCATTTCTAACCGTGGTTTGTTAACGCTGAGTAACTGACGGCAAATTTTCAAATTCTCCTTGCGCCCTCGATTGGCGAGTAATCCAAAGTGCCTAATTCGTACAAATCCGGATGGAAGAACGTGAAGAAGGAATCGACGGATAAATTCATACGCTGTAACCGACATAATACCTGTCTGATTATTGCCTGAATAGTTCTTCCATCGGAATCGAACATGTCCCTCTTTCATGTCGACCAATCGACTGTTGGCAATCGCCACACGATGCGTGTAACGAGCCAGATACTTGAGCACTTGCTCCGGACCACCGAATGGACGTTTGCAATAAACAACCCATTCTTTTGATACGGATTGATCAATCAAAGACTCGAAGTTATGCGTCATCTCCAATGACCGAATTCGTCCATGGAATGTCAGCTCACCCTCTTGTTTGGCTTTCTTCAGGAAAGCAATGAACTTTCCTCGAAAGACACGACTTAACACACGAACCGGCAGGAAGAATCGTTTTTTATCATTCCGTGATTGTTTGCATTCGACCCACCGTTTTCCGCACAATGACAAGCCACCTCCGGGAACCACGCAATGAACATGCGGATGATGCATCAGATTCTGTCCCCAAGTATGCAACACAGCCAGCATGCCAATGCTGGCTCCCAAGTGCTTTGGATTCGCAGCCACATCGCGCAGCGTCTCCCAGGCTGCACGGAAAAGAATTCCGTAAACAACACGTGGATTCTGTAATGCCAGTGAACCGAACTCATTCGGCAGCGTAAATACAATATGAAAATACGGGACAGGTAATAAATCAACAGCACGTGCTTCGAGCCATGCCGCTCGTGCTGTCGCTTGACACTTCGGGCAATGTCGGTTGCGACACGAATTGTAGGCAATCCGTTCATGCCCACAATGATCACAA
>CAYUOD010000684.1:0-1670 GCA_964446225.1 uncultured Acidimicrobiales bacterium
CTCGACATTGTGGTTGAGCACATCCGGGCCTGCTGCCAGGACCACATCCAGGTCAGCCAGATTACCTTGGAGGTCAGAGATGAGCACCTCCACCTGTGTGCCCGGTGACCGCTCCCGGATCGCTGTGATCGTCGCGGCAACTGCAGCGGCCCCACCGTCGGCAAGATCATCGCGGGCCACCATCGTGATCACGGCAAAGCGCAGGTCCAGCCGCTCGACGGCAGCGGCAATTCGAGCTGGCTCATCCGGGTCAGCGGGCAGCGGCTTGCGTGTGTCCACGTTGCAAAATCCACAGGCGCGGGTACAACGCTCGCCCAGGATCATGAATGTGGCGGTGCCATCCGTCCAACACTCAGAGATATTGGGACAGCGAGCCTCTTCGCAAACAGTCACCAGATCCAGTTCCCGCATCGTGCGTTTGAGACTGTGGTACTCAGGAGTGATATCGAGCCGTGCCTTCATCCACTTGGGCTTCCGGGAGCTGATGGAGATCGCCTTCTCGACGCCCGCCTCAGACAGCCGAGCCTTCAGGCGCACGCTCGTACCGTCGCCGGTCTCACCCGGCCCGGCCCCGCGGCTGAACAGCGTCAGGTCTGAGTCGCGGTGCCGCCAGACGACGTCCTGACGTTCGGTAGAGCCATCCCCCCAACGCTCACTTGCGAGTTCTGACACCACGTCGACAACTTCACGCATTGTCACGTCGATGCCCTCGCCGGTCAGCGAGGTCACTGCCTTGTCAACAATTCCGCAGGGAACAATATGGTCAAAGAAGCCCATATCCGGATCGACGTTGAGCGCAAACCCGTGCATGGTGCGTCCGCTGTTGAGGCGCACCCCGATCGCGGCGATCTTGCGAGGATTCTCGCCGTCGGGCTCAACCCAGACGCCCGGATAGTCAGCGAGTCGCCCAACGTCGGCCAGCCCTAGCGCCGAACATGCGTCGATAACCAACTGCTCAACAGACCGCACGTACGCGACCGTGTCAGCCATTCCGCCGGGCTTGGTGTCCAGAGACAGTATGGGATAGCCCACGAGTTGGCCTGGGCCGTGGTAGGTGACATCCCCGCCGCGGTCAGAGCGCACACAGTCAGCGCCCACGCTCGCAGGGTCGACCAGCACATTGGCCATGTCGGTACGCACCCCGAGCGTGTACACGTGGGGATGCTCCAACAACAGCAGATGGTCAGCAGGCGACTGCTTATACAACGCATGCTGGAGCTCAAGGGCCTCGGAGTAGGGAACTCGTCCGAGCCAACGGGTGTGCAGGCTCACACAAACCTCCTGAAGGAACTAGAAGTCGTTTGCCCAGTCACGGGTCTCGAGAATCTCCTTGACGCGGCGCAAGAACGACGCCGCGTAGGCGCCGTCGAAAGCGCGGTGATCAAACGAAAGGCTGAGATTGCCCATCGAGTGGATACCGACCGACTCGTTGCCGAACTCGTCTTGAATGACCACTGGTCGTCGGGACACTCCATCTGTGGAGAGGATCGCCACCTGTGGCTGATTGATGATCGGGCTCGTCACGAAGCTACCGAAGGAACCGTTGTTGGAGATCGTGAACGTGCCGCCCGTGATGTCATCCATGCCGAGCTTCTTCGTACGGGCCCGGCCAGCCAGATCAGAGATCTCGCGAGCGATACCACGCAGATTACGGGTGTCGGCGTTCTTGA
>CAYUOD010000685.1:0-1668 GCA_964446225.1 uncultured Acidimicrobiales bacterium
ATGTAGAAGTGGATCTTGGCGCGATCGCGCGCAACCTGAGCAGGGTGCGAGCCCACGTTGACGGTGCCGCGGTCATGCCGATCATCAAGGCGAATGCCTACGGACACGGACTCGTGAATGTGGCCCGCCGCCTTGCCGTAACGAACATCTACGCATTTGGCGTGGCGCTGCTTGAGGAAGCGCTGCTGCTACGCCAGAGCGGAGTGCACAGCGACATCTTGGTACTCGGAGGATTTGCCGAGCAGCAGCTTCCTGCGTTCTTCGAGCAGGACCTGATGATTACCGTGCCATCGGCCGAGAAGTTGCTCCAGGTTGAGCGGGCCGCGGCGGCCTCAGCGGTGAGGCCGCGGATCCATCTCAAGGTGGACACCGGCATGGGGCGCCTCGGTACGCAGTATTTCGAATCAGCTGCGTTTTTGGAACTGGCTGCCAGATGTGAGCACGTCGAGGTTGCGGGCATCTTCAGTCACTTCGCGAACAGCGACGCAGCGGATCTGGGTTCGGCTCGGATGCAGTTGGAGCGATTCCAAGAAGTCTGCGCGTTCTACGACCGGGCTTCGTTACCGGTACCTGTGCGTCATATGGCCAACTCGGGTGCTGTGCTTCAGTTCGCCGAGTCCCACCTGGATCTCGTACGGCCCGGCATCATGCTCTTCGGGGTCTACCCATCGCTTGAGGTCCAGCGCACGCTGCCCTTGACGCCCGCGCTGAGCTGGAAAACCAGTGTTGCATTCTCCAAGGAGCTTCCACCGGGCCATCCCGTGAGCTACGGGTCTACCTGGCAAAGCGATGTGGCGACCCAGGTACTTACGCTTCCGGTGGGCTACGGAGATGGCTACTTCCGTTCGATGTCTGGCCAGGCAGAGGTGATTATCGGGGGTGAGCGTTATCCGCAGGTCGGACGGATCTGTATGGATCAGACGATGGTCAGGGCCGTAGGCGGAGCGGACCTCCATGCGGGTGACGAGGTGATTCTCATGGGAAGCAGCGGGAAAGCATCAATCACTGCCGACGATCTGGCGGCGTGGGCCGGCACGATTCCGTACGAGATACTGACGAATGTCAATGCCCGGGTGCCAAGAACCTATGTCGACAACGAATACGACGAACCGAGTGCGTAGGACCGCTAGTAGCATGGACTCGTCCTACCGAGGAGGCATGTGGACACGTCGACGTTGAGTATTCAGGTTCCGGGAAATCACATAATGCCGGGGCTCCTAGGTCAGCGTGATGAGTTCTTGCGTCTTGTCGAGGCGGAGTTTGAAGAGTCGCACATTCATGTGCGCGGAAACCTCATCACCGTCAACGGTGGAGCCGCCCCACAGGTCGTGAAGCTGTTCAACGAATTGGTGAGCCTTATCGAGACAGGCGAGATACTCGATAGCGAACTCGTCGACCGCACCATCGAGATGGTGAAGGCCGAAGAGAAGCCAAGCCAGATACTCACCCAGGAACTTCTGCGTTCACCGAACGGTCGTCGTGTACGTCCGAAGAGCAGTGGGCAAAAGGACTATGTCGAGGCCATCGGCGAGAACACCATTACGTTCTCAATTGGGCCCGCAGGTACCGGCAAGACGTGGCTCGCAGTCGCGGCTGCCGTACAGGCGCTGCACGCTAAGCAGGTCAATCGGCTCATTCTCACCCGCCCGGCGGTTGAGGCAGGCGAAC
>CAYUOD010000686.1:0-1663 GCA_964446225.1 uncultured Acidimicrobiales bacterium
CACACCGCCAGCTGCGATTGCGTAGGGGAAGTTCCACGGTGGAGTCACGACCACGGTGCCGAGCGGAGTGAAGTCTGTTGCGGGGACCTGGCTGAGTTCCAGGCTCGTATTGGCGTAGTAACGAGCGAAGTCGATTGCCTCTGAGACTTCTACGTCGGCTTCCGAAAAGATCTTGTTGCCTTCAGAGCTGAGCGCGGCGATCGCATCCGCCCTGTGAAGCTGCATTTCGTGTGCGACCTTGAGCAAGATCTCTCTGCGTTGTTCTGGTGCCACCTTGGACCAGGTTTGCTGAGCGGAACGTGCAGACCTGACGATCGGCTCGATCTCATCGACCTCGCTCACGAGATCGGGCGTTGCAATGAGCTCTACGTTGGTGAGTCCGAGAATCCAGGGTCCATTCTTCGGAGCCGATGGATCAGTGTCTGGTTCGTTGACGAAGGCCTCTTTCAAAGACTGGGGCTGTGGTGAATGCCCACGATCCTGTGTGCGGTAAGAGTGTTCGTCTATTCCGCCTCGAAGAGCCGCAGAGCTGAGAAATGCGAGTTCGTGCTTCTTGAACTCTGGGCTGTTCGGGCTAAGTGAGAAGAGATCCCGCAAGAAATTGCCTTCGCTGCTGTTTTCTTCGAGGCGTCTGAACAAGTAGCCGATTGCGGTGTCAAAGTCTCGGTTTGCGACCGTGGGGGTGTAGAGCAAGAGTCCGCCCGCCTCTATGCGCAGAAGTTCGGCCTGCGCGGGAGCCATGCCCTGCAGCATCTCGAAGTCGACGTGCGACTCTACTGACCTTGCTCGAGATAGGAGCAGAGCCCAGGCGACGTCGAACAGGTTGTGGCTGGCGACGCCGAGGCGAACGCCGGTCAGTCGCTCTTCGTGCATGGCCCAGTCCAACAGCCGTTTGTAATTGGCGTCTGTCTCAAGCTTTGAGCCGTAGGGGGCTTGAGGCCAGCCATGTAGCTCGGCATCGACTGTCTCCATGGCCAGGTTGGCGCCCTTGACGAGTCGGATCTTGATGATCCCGCCACCGGATCTGTGCCGCTTGCTGCCCCAAGACACGAGCTCCTGAAGGGCCGAAAAAGAGTCAGGCAGGTAGGCCTGCAGCACGATTCCAGCAGACAGATCGCGGAATTCGGGTTCGCTCAGTACCCGTCGAAAGGCGTCGATGGTGAGGCGGAGATCGCGGTACTCCTCCATATCCAGATTCACGAACTTGGAGGGATTCGAAGAGTTGGCCTCAGTCTGAGCCGAGCGGTAGATCTTTCGCATGGCGCTGCAGACCCGTTCCAATGTGTCCTCGTATGCCCACAAATTCAGCTGACTGGTCACCGCTGAGAGCTTGACTGAGATGTAGTCGATTTCGTCGCCATCAAGAAGTTGCGTGTTGCGTCCCAGACGTCGCGCGGCTTCATTGTCTCCCAGTACTGATTCGCCCAGCAGGTTCGCGTTGAGGTCGTAGCCCTGGTCGCGGCGGATCCGGACGTGGCGACCGAACACGCGGGGCCTGGCGTTGATGACGAGGTGACCAATCATGCTCCTCATACGTAGACGTGCGATCGGCATGACAAGGCGCGGTAGTTTCGGCGCCAGATATCCACCCAAACGAAACAGCACACGATCGGTGCGGGTGAGAAATGGTGGCAGGTCGTTGCTGCGGGCCAGGCGGGCCATT
>CAYUOD010000687.1:0-1661 GCA_964446225.1 uncultured Acidimicrobiales bacterium
GACCCCACGTTGGACGACTTCTACGACGCGATTTCAGCGCTATCTGACGCCGATGATGGCATTGAAGCAGATTCAATCATTTCCTTCGACTATGTCCTGTGGCCTGCGATGAGATTCGGGTTTGGGACGGGTGACGACCCCACCCCGTCTACTGCTGACTTCCCGGCGTTCATCGGTGCCGCGGGCGGCGAGGCCGGCAGCATTGTTGTACTCGATACCGGATTGCCCGAGGGTCCAGTGGGCACGTGGCCCGAGAACATAGAGAGCCCAGCGTTTTCGACCCCGCAGAAGACCCCTCCCAACTCAGAACTTGATTCCATATTTGGTCATGGTCTTATGGTTGCAAGTGTTGCTGCCAGGATTGCTCCGGATGCAGAGGTGACGGTGGTGAACGCCATGGGACCCGACGGCTTCATCACTGCCGGCGCGCTCCTTGGTCTAACGCCGAAACTAGCGGAGTCGTCAATTACGGCCAGCGTCCTGAACATGTCGTTTGGAACCTACGGCTGCGCCCAGTCAGACGGCACGATAACTGACCTTGACCTCCCAGAGGGTCTTGAGGTGGATGACCTGGCGGCACTCGAGTTGATTGTTGAGGGCTTGGTCCAGGTGGTTGGCCCGCAGCGTGTGATTGCCGCGGCTGGAAACGACAACACGGACCGTCCCTTCTATCCGGCGGCCTTTCCCGGTGTCATTGGTGTTGGGGCGATGGATATGACTCGACCTAACACGCCAGCGTGTGTCGACAACACCAGCGGCAAGTACGTGTGGTCTCCAGCTGAGGAGACCGGAGAATGTGCTGTGCAGTCAGGCGCAGCCGGGTTCTCCAATGGTGGCAAGAATGCTTCTGTGGTGGCGCCGGGCTTTGACCTTGTGGTCGACTATCCGACGAGTTCAACCCTCGTGAAGACCTACATCAACCAGAGCACAGCGGCGCTGTCCGAGCGGGTTCGTGTGAGCGGCACATCGCTTGCGGCTCCGTACGTCGCTGCGTGCCTTGTTGCCCCTGACAGCGCCCCGTGTGCAGATCTCGGCGACGTGATGGTCGAGTTGCTGGGCTAGTCGAGTTTGTTGCCGTGCAGCCACTCAGAGACGCGGAAGGCGACATCCAGCGCTTGGCGGGCGTTGAGCCTGGGGTCACACATAGTCTCGTAGCGCATATCGAGGGTCTCGTCGGTGACTTCTGCCGAGCCGCCGATACATTCGGTGACGTCTTCGCCAGTGAGTTCGATGTGTACTCCGCCGGGCCAGGTGCCGACGCTGTGGTGGGCTTCGAAGAAGCCGCGCAGCTCGTCGAGTACAGCCTCAAGATTTCTGGTCTTGTGGCCGGACTTGGCGGTGAACGTGTTGCCATGCATTGGATCGCAGGCCCACACGACAGGGTGTCCTGCGTCATCTACGGCGCGGAGCAGTGGCGGCAGGAGTTCACGTATCTGCTCTGAGCCCATACGGGTGATGAGCGTGAGTCGTCCTGGGATGCGCTCTGGATTGAGTGCCTCACAAATCGCGAGAACGTCATCTGCGGTTGCGGTGGGGCCGAGCTTGCAACCCAACGGGTTCTGCACGCCCTGCAGGAATGCAACATGTGCACCGTCCAGTCCTCGAGTGCGTTCACCGATCCACAGCATGTGGGCCGAGCAGTCGTACCAGTCTCCTGTCAT
>CAYUOD010000688.1:0-1658 GCA_964446225.1 uncultured Acidimicrobiales bacterium
GACACTGTTGACCAGCGCATTCACGCGCTCATCGATGAGAACCGCCAAATCCATGAGGAGGATTGCCTCAATCTCAATCCGGCGACCAACACCATGAATCCACACGCCGAAGCGATGCTCGCGGGCGGTCTCGGGGCACGTCCATCGCTGGGTTACCCCGGTGGCAAGTACGAGATGGGGTTGGAGGCAATCGAGCAGATCGAGATCATCGCCGCCGAACTCGCTGCCGAGGTCTTCCAGTCTGACTACGCCGAAGTGCGCGTTCCTTCTGGAGCAATTGGCAACCTCTATGCGTTTATGGCTTATGCAAAGCCGGGCGACGCGGTCATCGTGCCCCCGCCGACCATTGGTGGCCACGTCACCCATCATCGCGCAGGAGCCGCTGGACTCTACGGACTCGACATCCACTCAGCGCCCATCGATGCAGAGCGGTACACGCTCGATGTCGACGCCCTCGCTGCCATGGCCCGAGAACTGCGGCCCAAGGTCATCTCTGTCGGGGCGAGCCTCAACCTGTTTCATCACCCGGTGTCCGAGGTCCGCGCCATCGCCGATGAGGTCGGCGCCAAGGTGCTCTTCGATGCAGCCCATCTTTCGGGACCCATTGCCGGCGGCTCGTGGCCCAATCCACTGGCCGAAGGCGCCCACATGATGACCATGAGCACCTACAAGAGTCTCGGCGGACCAGCCTCAGGACTGTTCGTCACCAGTGACGCCGAAGTGTGCGAGCGGGTGGACGCGATCGCGTACCCGGGTCTCACCGCGAACTTCGACGCAGCCCAGACCGCGGCTCTCGCAATGACCCTGCTCGACTGGAGAGCGTTTGGCGCGGAATATGCCTCAGAGATGACAGCAGCTGCCAAAGCGTTGGCGGCAGAACTCAGCGCACTTGGCCTGCCGGTCTACGCCGCCGACCTCGGGGCCACCCGCTCGCACGCCTTTGCTGTGGACGCCCGCCAGTACGGAGGCGGTCACGCCGCCACGCTGCGCTTGCGCGAGTCCAACCTGCTCGCAACAGCGATCGGGCTTCCAACAGACACCCCCGAGGCGCCAGGCGGAGGTCTGCGACTCGGACTCAATGAGCCCGTGCGGTGGGGCCTCACCTCAGCGGACATGCCCGAACTCGCGGAACTCATCGCCCGCGGTCTGAACGACGATGACCAACAAGCCGTGGCCAAAGATGTCACGGCCTTCCGCCAGCGCTTCAGAACGCTGCACTTCGTCAGAGACGGTGCCTGAGCGGATCCTCAGCCTTCGGCGATCAGACGATCAAGAACCCCAACCATGAAATCGAGTGACTGACGTTCATCCAGCTCGCGGCCCAGCATCTGCTGCTCGCCGAGCATTGGCCCGTCGCTCTCGGCAATACATTCGGTGACCTCAGCGACAAGTTCTCTGAACACAGGAGTCTCGAACAAACCTGTGGTCTCAAGGTGCCCCAACATGCGCGCGGCATCAGCCATGTTGTCGACCTTGGCCATCATCGTGGTGAATTCCACACAGGCGAATGTACGCAGATCACGATGTACGTCCAGATCGACGAGTTCATCGGCGCATGAACGCAAGATCTGGAACGCACGAATGTGCCTGCCTCTGTGGAGTTCACCCCGCGCTTCGATGGGTTTGTTCAACGAATCCGTCCCGTAGGGAAGTTCCAC
>CAYUOD010000689.1:0-1652 GCA_964446225.1 uncultured Acidimicrobiales bacterium
GTCCATCGGCAAAATGAACTCGCTCAGGCCTTTGTGTGCAGGCGCTTCGGGATCCGTGCGGCAGATCAGGTAGCACCACTCAGCCCGCTGGGCTCCGCTTGTCCAGATCTTCTGTCCGTTGATGACGAACTCATTGCCATCCCGAACGGCAGTGGTGGCGATGCCAGCAACGTTTGATCCGGCGTCGGGTTCGCTCATGCCAATGCACCAGCGAGCGGTGCCAGCGAGAATCCCCGGCAGATAACGGTTGCGTTGCTCGGGCGTTCCGTACTGCAGTAGCACCGGCCCGATCTGACGATCAGCGAACCAACAACTCGCCACCGGCGCGCCAGCCCGTAGCAACGCCTCGGACACGACGAACCGCTCAAGGGCGCTGCGACCGTAACCGCCGGACTCTCGCGGCCAGGTCATACCCAGATAGCCAAGCCGACCGAGCTCCTGAGCGAACTCTGCATCGTCGGCGATGATCCAGGCATCCTCCAGGGACTCATGTCTGCGCGCGCCCCGCTCGGCCACAGCCGTTGCCTCAAGGCCGAGTCGAATTACCTCGGGTGGTAGGGAGAAGTCCATTCCGGCTGAGGCTAGCGGAGCGCCCCAAAATCCTTCCAAACCCACCATGAAGCGCTGCCTGGTTCCCTGGCAGGGAACCAGGCAGCGCTTCAGCGACGATTCTGCCTCTAGGGTGACCAGATGCGAGCTGTGACGATTTCCGAATTCGGTGGTGTGGACGTTCTGGCCATGAGCGAGGTGGCCGATCCGGTGATCGGGCCCGAGGACGTGCTCGTCGCCGTGCACACGACTGCCATGAACCGGGCCGACCTGCTCCAACGTATGGGTCTCTACGCCCCGCCACCCGGCTCAACAGATATACCGGGTCTCGAGTATTCGGGCCATGTCGTCGAGATTGGCGCACGGGTCACCGAGGCCAAAGTCGACGATCGCGTCATGGGCATCGTCGGGGGAGGAGCCCACGCAGAGCTCGTGGCCACTCACCAACGCATGCTGCTCAAGGCCTCCGACAGACTCTCGGACCGTGAAGCGGCCGCCATCCCCGAGGTGTTCATTACGGCCTTCGATGCGCTCGTGATTCAAGGCAATCTGCGCTCAGGAGGATGGGCCCTCGTGCACGCAGGGGCCTCTGGTGTTGGCACCGCTGCCATCCAGATCGTGAAAGCACTCGGCGCGAAAATCATCGTCACCGCCTCGACCAACAAGATCGCCAGGTGCCTGGAGCTCGGCGCAGACGTGGCCGTCGACTACACCAAAGAGAGCTTTCTGGAAGAAGCCATGAAAGCCACGAATGGACGAGGCGTGGATGTGGTTCTCGACGTCATTGGTCCGAAGTACCTGAACGACAACGTGGCCGCGCTGCGCACCGCCGGAACCGTTATCCAAGTGGGACTTATGGGCGGTGTCATGGCCGAGTTCAACATGGGTGCGATGCTCGGCAAACGCGCTCATCTCATCGGCACGACGCTGCGCTCGAGGACGATCGAAGACAAGATCATGCGCAATCAGCGTTTCGCGAACGAGATCCTGCCGCTCATCAACGACGGCACGCTGAACCCGGTGATCGACTCGGTCTACCCGCTCGACAAGATCGCCGACGCCCACGCCTACATGGAGACGAACGCCAACATCGGCAAGATTCT
>CAYUOD010000690.1:0-1648 GCA_964446225.1 uncultured Acidimicrobiales bacterium
TGCCGGACAGATCAGTCGAACGGGTTACGCAAATGCTCGGGGCGATTGCGTATCGCTTTATGGCTTCCAAACGGGCAATCTTGACGCGCCACATGCGCAGGGCCGCGGCTTCTGGATCAACTGACGCGGAGATTCAGCAACTGGTGCGCAGCGCGTTCAAGTCCTACGCGCGCTACTACCTGGAATCGTTTCGCCTTACGGCACTGTCGCCGGAGGAGATCGATGAGGGGGTCACAGTCCAAGGCGGAGAGCCGGTCTTCCAGGCCCTCGCGGATGGTCGCGGGGTCGTGACGGTCGTTCCGCATCTCGGTGGATGGGAGTGGCTCGCCTACTGGATGACGCTCGTCAGGGGAGTCCGCCTGACCGTGGTGGTCGAGCCTATTGAACCATCTGAGCTGTTTGAGTGGTTCCGCGACTTCAGGCGCGACCTTGGGATGAACGTCGTGCCCCTTGGTCCAGACGCCGGGCGTGAGGTTACTGCAGCGCTTGCCAAAGGTGATCTGGTCGTGCTTCTCAGTGACCGCGATCTGACTGGCTCTGGGGCTGAGGTTGAGTTCTTCGGCGAGACCACGACACTGCCCAATGGGCCTGCGGTCGTGGCGATGCGTTCTGGGTCGCCGCTGTTTGCGTTGGCGTGTTTCTTCGGCCCAGGGACCAGCCATGAGGTGGTTGTGCTGCCCGAGATTGACCTGCGCCGCCAGGGCCGCCTGCGCGCCGATGCCGACCGGGTGACTCAGGATGTTACGAACGCCCTGGAGACGTTGATTCTCAGGGCACCGGAGCAGTGGCATCTGTTGCAACCGAACTGGCCGTCGGATTACGAGTGGCTCAGCGAG
The DNA here is from genome assembly GCA_964446225.1 of uncultured Acidimicrobiales bacterium. Classification (GTDB taxonomy): domain Bacteria; phylum Actinomycetota; class Acidimicrobiia; order Acidimicrobiales; family Poriferisodalaceae; genus CAYUOD01. The sequence continues at coordinate 837 of CAYUOD010000690.1, forward strand.
CAGTGAAGCGTCTTGGGTCGAACGCCCACCTTTTCTGTGGATGCCCCAGGACATAGGCTCTGAGGTCATGCGCATCGGACTCATCTGTCCATACAGCCTCACTGTGCCCGGAGGTGTTCAGGGTCAGGTCCTGTCTTTGGGCCGAGCTTTGCGCGATCTGGGTCACGATGCGCTGGTGCTGGGACCGTGCGACGGTCCGCCACCCGACGTTGGCGTCATTCCGCTCGGTAACAGCATCCCAACCGCAGCAAACGGCTCAGTGGCACCAATCGCACCTGACCCAGCGTGTGCACTGCGCACAATTCGTGCCATCTGGGACGAGGACTTTGACATTCTGCATGTGCATGAGCCGATTGTTCCTGGTCCTTGTCAGACCGCATTGCTGTTGGCGAGCGCACCGATTGTTGGCACCTTCCACTCCGCTGGTGGAAGTCGCGCCTATTACATGCCGGGTGTGAAGTGGTTGGCTGGCCGGATGGCCCGTCGCGTCGTTGTTTCCAAGGATGCCCAGGACACAGCGATGGAGTGGCTTGGCGGTGACTACACCACGTTGTTCAACGGCATCGAGCTCGAACGGTTCGCCAAAGCCGCTCCGCTCGAGTTCAACGAGCAGACGATTCTGTTTGTTGGACGCCATGAACCGCGCAAAGGTCTGAATGTACTTCTCGACGCGTTTTCACAGATTCCAGGTCCGGTCCGGCTCGCAGTAGCGGGTGAAGGACCGCAGACCGCCGCGCTGCGCGAACAATGGCACGGACAGCCCCGAATCGACTGGCTGGGCCATGTCACAGACGATGAACTGGTCGCGCTTA
>CAYUOD010000691.1:0-1643 GCA_964446225.1 uncultured Acidimicrobiales bacterium
TCAACGGCCTCGACCTCACCAATCCCAGTTCTGCTGTCTCTCTTCTGGACGACGGCTTCGACGGCGGCGAAATCCACGCATCTGAGCGCATCGGGATCTCCGTCGCCAAGGAAAAGCTGTGGCGCTATCGGTTCGCATCATCGGTCCCGAACCCCAAACCCCAAATCCCGTGAAGCGTAACTGGGTTGTTGTATACCGTGCCCAGTTACGCTTCACCGACTTGAGGGGGATTTAGCGTGACTGAGCGGATCACACTCTCACCCCTCGTGGTCGAAGACGCCGTAGAGATGGTGAAAGTGCTCGCCGATGCAGCGCTCTATGAGTTCACAGGTGGGGGACCGCCTGACCTCGAGGAACTGAGCGCCCGCTACGACCGCCAGGTCAAGGGCCCGCCGGAGACCGGAGAGCGCTGGCTCAACTGGATTGTCCGCCTCACAGCCACCGACGTGGCGGTCGGCTTCACCCAGGCCACTGTCGTCAACGGATCGGCTGAGATCGCCTGGCTCATCGGGATCAGATGGCAGGGCCAGGGACTTGCGACCGCAGCGACGAGGCAGATGATGGACCTGCTCGTCAGCCTCGGCATCGAGCGCTTCCGCGCCTGCATCCATCCCGACCATCTTGCGTCTCAGGCCGTCGCGGCCTCATGCGGACTACGTCCAAGCAGCGAGCTGAGTGACGGCGAGATCGTGTGGATTCTGGAGCCGTGGACTCCCGCAAGGCGTGAAGCGTAGCCTGGCTACGAAATACCGGACCTGGCGACGCCTCACGCTCCGAGGTGCGGACGACGAGTGTCCGCACGGTAGGTTCTCTAGCAATGTCTGAACTCGACTTGGCTCGTGCAGCTATCACTGACTTTGTGCCGGGAGAGTTTGCTCAGGAACGAGCCCGACGACACATGCTGGCCTTCCTGTCTACCCACCCAGATGCGCTCCATCGCACCTGTTTGGCCGGACACCTCACGGGCTCGGCGCTCGTTGTGAATGCGCGGGGCGACAAGGCGCTGTTCATGCTGCACACGAAACTGCGCCGGTGGCTACAGCCCGGGGGCCACGCCGACGGGGATCCCGATTTGGCGGCGGTGGCGCTAAAGGAGGCCTCCGAGGAGACGGGCATCGCTGGTCTCAGCATCGACCCCAACCCCATTGATCTCGACGTGCACGAGGTGCTCACCCCGAGAGACGATGCCCATCTACACCTTGACGTGCGTTACCTGGTGAGAGCGCCTGAAGCTGCTGTAGAGCTAGGCAACGAGGAATCCCTGGCGCTGGCGTGGCACGACTACGAGGGCATCCAAGAACTTGGCACCGACGAGTCCACACTGCGACTCACACGCCTGGGGTTTGTGGCTGCTCAGGGCTCGGTAACCTAGGCAACGATGTTTGCTGCTTTTTCCGCTACGAGTGACAGAAGAATCCAGCTTCTGGTGCTGCTTCTTCTGTCGCTTGGAACTATTGCCTGGGGTGTACGTGACTGCTTGCGTTACCCCCAGTCGCAGTGGGAACTCATAGACCGAAGTCGCAACAAGTGGATCATCCTGCAGTTGGCATTCGGGCCGCCTGCGGTGTTCTTGTACGCGGCTGCTGTTCGGTTCGACCTTAAGGACCCCGAGCGAGTGGCCTACGTGGGCGACAAGCGCTAGA
>CAYUOD010000692.1:0-1635 GCA_964446225.1 uncultured Acidimicrobiales bacterium
TGTTACTGTTGATATCACCGCATTGTCTTATGGAATGTATGAAGGAGGAGAGTGGATTCAATCACTGTTCTGGGTATATCTATTTATTATCATTGGTAATGGTTTTAGGTATGGTCTTAATTACATGTATTTCACTTCAACCTTAAGTCTTATTGGAGTTGCTCTAGCTTGGGCGAATAATGATCATTGGGTGTTAAGCACTGAAATGAGCATGGGAACCATACTCGGCATTACGATACTGACCTTTTACCTTGCCTCTTTGCTGAATCGCTTAAACCATGCACTTGATGCAGCGAATGCGGCTAATGCAGCTAAGAGTCAATTTTTGGCTAATATGAGCCATGAAATTAGAACACCTATGAACGGCATTCTGGGTATGTTAGATATTTCACTAAACTCTGCATTATCTGAACCTATTAGAAAACAATTACTTATTGCGCAAAGTTCTGCTAATTCCTTACTTCATATTTTGAATGATATCCTTGATTTATCGAAACTTGAAGCAGGTAAAGTCCTTCTTGAAAACAAAGATTTTAAAATGACTGAGTTGGTTGGGGATACAGTTGCTCTTTTAATGCCAAAGGCTCAACAAAAAGGTGTCAGATTAATTGCCAAAATTTCAAATGAAGTCCCTGATTTAGTGAATAGTGACCCACATAGACTCCGACAAGTGCTGTTAAATTTGTTATCTAATGCCATAAAGTTTACTGAAGAAGGGGAAGTTGAGGTTGCAGTAACGGCGGTTAGTACCAGTAAAAATATTAAAATTGCTTATAGTGTTACCGATAATGGTATCGGGATGTCAGATGATGATAAACAACATATCTTTGATATTTTCACACAAGCTGATGTGAGTACTACCCGTAAGTTTGGTGGTACTGGACTGGGCTTAGCGATAAGCAAAATGATTATTGAACAGATGAAAGGCAACATCAGTGTTGAATCTGTCTTAGGTAAGGGCAGTACTTTTTCATTTATTATAACGGTTGGCCACCCAGAAAGTGATAATCAACCTGAAAGTCTTAGTTCGCCCACACTACCCGTTAGTAATAACTTATTATTAAATACATCAGCAAAGGTTTTATTGGTTGAAGATAATCCTATTAACCAAGAAGTCATTAAGGCCATGCTGCATAAAATGGGTGGGTATGTTGAAGTTATGGACAGTGGAGATCAAGCACTAGAATATTTTTCAACACTTCCGGATCACCATTTTGATATGATTTTAATGGATTGTCAGATGCCGCATCTTGATGGATACCAAACCACTGAGAGATTACTAACTCTATGGGGAGACAACCCAGAGTCAGGCATTCCCATCGTTGCCTTAACAGCGAATACTATGCCTGAAGATAAGGCGCGTTGTTTTTCTGTGGGAATGGATGATTACTTGGCAAAGCCTGTTAATTTGGAGACCTTATATTCTATGTTGGTTAAATGGCTTCCTGAAGATAAAATCAACAGGGGAGCTAATCTCAATTTGATGGCTGATAGTGAGTCTATGCCGCATACTAAACTGCTTGAAGCTATTTTTGATATGCAGACATTACAACAAGTGCAAACGATGATGGGATCACGTTTTCCAGACATGATTGAGACCTATAATAGATCCAGTTTACGCTTAGTTAGTGAAAT
>CAYUOD010000693.1:0-1632 GCA_964446225.1 uncultured Acidimicrobiales bacterium
CTTGTCCATGTCCTCGATTTCTTCAGCCAATAGTTTTGACAAAAATCCGATAGTGGCAAAACTTAGAGTGATAAACCCGGCCAGCGGACCAAACCCAAAAATCGCAACCAACAGGATGGCCACAACAATTTCGTTCAGCGCGCGGGAAACCGCGACACTTCATCTGACAGGCCGAGCGCGCCGGTTCCCTCATCATTCGGATATCCGTCGATACCCCACTCGACATGGCTGACTGTTGGCGCCACAGTCTCCCAGGCGATGCTCAACGAGGTCGGCGCCGGTTCCACGCGCACGTTGACAATCTCAGCCACAGCAAGGTCTTGTTCAGCGCCAGACGGTTCGGTGCCATTTACCAGAAACGAACCAAACACCGCCGAGTAGCTCGCTGCAGAACCCGGGCTGGCACCAGGCGGAGCCGCGACAGCAGCGAACGGTCCAAGAAGTCGGACTGTTCCGGCGGACTGCATGTCGAGTGACGCGCGCCGTTGCCACGAGATCTGGTCTGCTGAGGTGGACAGGCTCCAGATAGTGCCGGAGCGTACGAGCCGCAACGACAGCTCATTTGAGACCGGAGCCTCTAGCGCAACTGATGTCACGACTTCCCGGGTGCTGCCGGGGCGAGAAGTGCTACGCAGCCGCAGAGCGTCATCGGCGGCGAGCAGATCGAAACGCAGCAGCTCCCCCGAGGACATGGCGACCAGGATCCCAGCCGCCTGACCTGGCTCTGAGGGGAGGCGTTCGAGCCGGGTTTCGACTACGACATCCGCGTCGGTGACGTTCTGCATGAGCGCGGAGGCGGGGCCGCCAAGCGTCCACGTCTGAGCAGCTGCGGGCGGCTCTGTGACGCTGATGATGAGTTGCTCGCCTGTGTCGAAGAACCTGCCGGGGCCAAATTCTGTCGGCGAGGATGGAACTTGGGATGCAGTCGTCGCCGGGGCGGATTGTGCCGCGAGTTCATCAACTCCGAACTGTGTGGCGAGCAGCGCAAGCGCCATCGCCACAACGAGCCGTACAGCCACCCGCGACCTGATCATGATCCCAGTGTCCTCCTCGAGCACAGACGGAGCACCGAGGCGTCGCCACGAACCCGACCGAACCCAGGCGTGATCCTAACACTCCTCGTGGGAGATTCATCTGCAGAAAGTCACTACCAGCGTCAGTCAATCGACTACCAAAAGCAAAGAAGGTGGTACCGCTACATCAGCGGTACCACCCTCAAAGAGCGCTCTTGATAAGAACTTCTAGCTCACGGCGAATGCGGTGATCGCGTTGATCGCACTGTTCTGTTCGCTGCCTCCGAGGCTACCCAGGAACTCCAGGTTGGAGAAGGTGAACACGCCACCATCAGAAGCGACCATGAGGTAGCCGTTTCCGTAGGGGACCATGCCATTGATTGGTGCATTCAGGAAGGTTCCTGCTGGCAGAACGCCAGGTATCGAGCCAACGAACGGAGCGTTTCCAAAGGCGAATACGCCTCCGTCACACGCAACCATCCAGTAGCCGTCTCCCGCGGGTACCGGCACCAGTCCAACAATCGGACAGGCCAGCGCACCTGGCGGCAGAACCTGCGGTATGGAGCCCACAAAGTTTGCGTCACCGAAAGCGAACACTCCGCCGTCGGATCCCAGCATG
>CAYUOD010000694.1:0-1630 GCA_964446225.1 uncultured Acidimicrobiales bacterium
TGAACGGCCAGCCAATCACCGACATCGTGTCCGAAGAGGGTTACATCAACGTCGTGACAGACAGCGAGTGCATGTATTGGCGCAAGCTCGGAACGGGCTAGCGAATGATGGCCAAACCGAGGTAGCCCGGTAGCCTCGTTGTCTTGACTGCTCACAAGGAACCCTCCCTTTTTACCCCCCAGTTCATACTGGTGACAGCAATCACCTTTGTGGTCTTCCTTGGTATCGGTGCGTCCGTTCCATTGCTGCCGACCTTCATCAAGGATGTGCTCGGTGGCTCAGATCTTGAGGTTGGTATCAGTGCTGCTGCGTTCAGCCTCGCCGCTGTGCTCATGCGTCCCTTTGTCGGGCCACTGGGCGACCGCCACGGCCGCCGACAGCTCATGATCTGGGGCAGCGCTATCACCGCAATCGGCCTCATACTTCAGGTCTTCGTGGATTCTGTGACTCCGCTGTACATCCTGCGGATCATCCAGGGAATCGGAGAAGGCGCTTTCTTCGTAGGAGCTGCGACGCTGGTAGCGGACCTCTCACCAAGCGGACGCCGCGGGGAGGCCGCCAGCTACTTCTCGGTAGCCCTCTACGCCGGCATCGGAATTGGTCCGGTCGCGGGTGAATGGATCCGCGACAACTTCGACTACGACGCGGCCTGGTGGAGCATCGGCGCAGCCGTGGGCCTTGGTGCAATCGCTTCCATACGCCTGCCCGAGCGGGTGGCACCCGTGAAGGCTCCCGACGGGCAGCGGACGAGGTTCGCTCCGGTGCTCCACAAGGCCGGAGTTGGCCCTGGCGTCATCCTGCTGCTTGGCACGATGCCCTGGGTGGCGTTCTCCAACTACATGCCCCTGCACGCCCAGGAGCTCAACATCGAGAACTACAGCCGGGCCTTTGCCTTCTACTCAATCACGGTCATTGCCGTGCGGATCTTCGGCGCCAAACTTCCTGACCGCGTCGCGCCTCGCCGTATCACCAGCATCTCGCTGGGCATCATCGCGGTGGCGATGCTCACGATGGCCACGCTGCAGACATCAGCCGCTCCGTTCATCGGGGCCGTTCTCTACGGCATCGGCGGCTCGCTGCTATATCCAGCGCTGCTGAACTCAGCGGTTGACAGCGTCGACGAACACGAACGCAGCTCGGTGATCGCGAGCTTCACGATGTTCTGGGACCTGGGCGGGCTCGTTGGTGGGCTCACCTTTGGCATCGTGGCGCAGCAACTCGGCTATCCGAGCGTGTTCGGAGCAGCAATGATCAGTGCACTTGCCGGTATCGCCGCACTACAGGTCTTCCTGCGGCCGCCTGCGGCACGCGTCCGGACTGCTCAGCCAGCTGACCAGGCACAGCCAAGCTAGCGTTCGTTGAGTTGCGCGGGATTCACTGTTTGCACAGCGTCCACCCCGAGGTACTCCTGCAGCGCCTCGACCTGACGAACAACCCATTGCTCCTCACCATTGGAGACGACGTACGCCTCTGAGGCCAAGCGGGCGACAAGGTCATCACGTTTCTGTAGAGCCCGACCAGCAGCCGCCTTGTCTTTGGGCCGCTTCTGATCCAGAACCCGTACCTCTCTGGCCGCAGCCTTGAGCGCAGCAAACCGAGCCCTGAGCGGCTCACTCCAGATCTCGTCCTG
>CAYUOD010000695.1:0-1625 GCA_964446225.1 uncultured Acidimicrobiales bacterium
AGCGCTTCTTGAGCGAGGGGCAGGGCGTTCCGATCAGCTGGGCGCGCGTGCAACGTGAGGCAGCCCACCAGCTCACCGCCGCGGGGATCAGTGACGCTGACCTTGAAGCGCGGCGTCTCGTGGAAGCAGCAACGGGCGCTGAGGGCGCCGACTACATTCTCGAGCTGCATGAGAACGCCACCGTTAAACGGCTCGGCGCGTTTGACGCCATGCTGTTGAGGCGCATCGCCGGGGAGCCGCTGCAGTATGTGATCGGCAGCTGGTCTTTTCGCACCCTTGACCTCCTGGTGAACTCAGATGTACTCATTCCGCGCCCGGAGACTGAATATCTGGTGGAGTTGGCGCTGCGCGAACTTGCGAAGTTGGGCGCGGCTCGCGACGAGCGACTGGTCGCGGTGGATATGGGTACCGGCTCGGGTGCGATCGGGCTGTCGTTGGCTGCAGAGCACGAACGTGTTGAGGTCTGGCTTACCGATCTGAGTTCAGCAGCACTTGGTATAGCCCGCAGTAATCTCGCTGGGATTGGTCGCTCGGCCGCCGTGCGCGTGCGGGTCAGCGAGGGTTCCTGGTTCGATGCGCTGCCAGCTGAACTACAAGGCACCGTCAGCCTCATAGCGAGCAATCCTCCCTATGTCTGTACGAGCGCTGAGCTGCCATTGTCCGTCGCCGATTGGGAGCCAACCGGGGCCCTGTTCTCTGGCGAGGACGGACTTGACGATATTCGTCAGATCCTGTCCGGGGCGTCCCGCTGGCTCAGGCCAGGTGGATGTCTTGTCATGGAACTGGCACCGGACCAGGCAGAGCGGGCAGTCGAGCTTGCGGCTCAGGCCGGGCTAAACGGTCCGACCGTGATGAGTGATCAGTACGGGCAGGCCCGGGTCCTGATTGCTCGGAGCTAAGCGATCCAGTTGATGTCCGGGTCGGGTCGCTGGACGACGGACGCCTCGCCAGTCGGCCAGCCGAGGTAGACAAGAGCGCGAATCTCGGTGTCCTGAGTGAATCCGCAGAGCCCGCGGACCTGGGAACTGTTGGCTGTACCGGGCGTGGCCCAGAAGCTTGCGAGCCCGGTAGCGGTTGCCCCCAAAAGCAGATTCTGGATGGCAGCCGCGACGGCATCGAAGTCCTCTGCCTGGCTAGTGGGCCGGTTGCTACTTGAGCAGCCCACGATGAGCATTACGGGCGCCCGCAGATACTTCGTCTCTGTCTTGGCGAGCCGTGCTTCGTCTGTCACGCCGTCTTCGCGTAGCCCCTGAGCGGCATAGCGTCCCAGGTCTGCGCGAGCAGCGCCCGTGAGTACTGCGAATCGCCAGGGCCACGTGTGGTGGTGGTTGGGGGCCCACGACGCAAGCGCACAGAGTTCTTGGATGAGCCCTGGCTCCACGGGACGTTCAAGGTCCATACGGAGATTCGTGCGACGCTTTTTCGCGAGCGCTGCGAATACTTCCATCTCGGTCATCAGTGCGGGCTCCTCAGCGAACGTGCACGACTGTAGTTCGAGGTGTGGGCCCAAGACCTCCATGAGCAGTGCGGGCAGCTACCATCGCCATTGGGAGATCAATGGGGATCACCTTTCTTACGGAGTTGGAGTGACGTGTGGACGAGGCACTCGTAAAGATCGAACTGGG
>CAYUOD010000696.1:0-1621 GCA_964446225.1 uncultured Acidimicrobiales bacterium
ACGTACCGGATCACGGCAGCAGTGGCAGACCGGGGTGGAGTGTCTGGGACTGGCCGGTGAAGAGGGTGACCTGGAGGTGATGCATCTTGCAGCCCTCTCCATGCATGCGGCAGGCTTTGATAAGCCTGTACTTCAGGTAGGGCATATGGGACTGATCCGGGCGCTGGTGGCTGACAGTTCAATGCGCCTTGAAGCATGGTGCGAACTTCTCTCCCGTCGCTCACCGGAAGATCTCTCTCAATGCCTGCTGTCGGAAGGGCTGACAGACCCGTTTAAAGAGGCACTGATGACCATGGTCTCCGGCCGTGCGGATCGTGCGTGGCTGGAATCAAAATGTGGTGAACTTGGTGAGCCGTTTAACCGTGCTGCAACAGAGCTGCTGCATCTGGTTGACAGCGTTTCGACACGTCTGAGTGGCGAGGTGGAGGTCAGTGTTGATGCGGCAGTAATGCCACGCTTTCTCTACCATAGCGGGATGGTTTTTTCAGGTTTTGCTGCCGGTGCTGCTCAGGCGCTGCTTCATGGCGGACGTTATGATGCCATGATGGCACTGCACGGCAGGGATATGCCGGCAACCGGGTTTTCATTCGATCTATGGGCATGGCTGAACGCGGTTTGATAGATGCGTAAAAAGCCTTCCATGGCTTTTTACTTTTCGGCAGCAAAAAGCGTGGTTTTTGCCGCCTTGCAAATTTATCTTAGGCGATAAATCTGGTCGCCCGTCCATGGGCTCCATGTGCGTACATGGAAATATATACGAGGATAGATATGGCTAACACAGTTGCGATTGGAATTCAGTGGGGTGATGAAGGAAAAGGCAAAATTGTCGACCTTCTGGCTCCGAAGATGGATGTGGTAGCCCGGTTTCAGGGGGGGCCGAATGCTGGTCACACACTGGTTATCGGTGATGAAACCACTGTTTTGAACCATATCCCTTCCGGTATCCTGCACGCAGACACGCTTAGCCTGATTGGTAATGGCACGGTCGTGGATCCATTCCGTCTCGTTGAAGAGATGGACATGCTTCTGGCAGCAAAAATCCCTGTTCATGAACGTCTCCGGATATCTGACCGCTGTCAGCTGATTCTTCCTTATCACCGTGCTCTTGATGCTGCGCGTGAGGCTGCCAAAGGCAAGGCAAAGATCGGCACAACCGGGCGTGGCATCGGGCCCTGCTACGAAGATAAAACGGCACGCCGTGGTATCCGCCTGGTCGATTTGACGTCTAAAGACCTGGATGCACGTCTTGATGAAAATCTTCGTTATGTCAATTTCATGCTGACTGAGTTTCTTGGTGCGGAGCCTGTCTCTCGCTCAGATGTTATGGAAGCGCTTGATCTGGCTCGTGAGCGGCTTCTGCCACTGGCTGCAGATGTCCCCCTGATTCTGCAGCAGAGAAGCAGGGCGGGTGATCGTATTCTGTTTGAAGGCGCGCAGGGCTCCATGCTGGACGTGGATCACGGTACTTATCCGTTTGTAACATCATCCAATACCGTTTCCGGTGCTGCCCTTGCAGGTCTTGGCGTTGGCCCCGGCCAGATAGACGAAGTGCTTGGAATCTGTAAAGCCTACACAACACGGGTAGGGGCAGGGCCGTTCCCTACAGAGCTTTATAACGCTG
>CAYUOD010000697.1:0-1620 GCA_964446225.1 uncultured Acidimicrobiales bacterium
CGAATCGGGCACAGAGCCGTTATGTACGCTCGGATGAGCTTCCTGAGGGGTCCGAGATATACGAGGGCGTACTCTTCCCGGACACTTACGCTGTCCAGGATGGCGAGAGCGCAGCGCTTCTGGTTGATCGCATGATCCGACGGTTTGACACGATTGCCGCTTCGGTGGAGCTGGCTGATTCCGAGGCCCGCCTTGGCTATTCGCCCTACGAGGTCATCATCGTTGCTTCGCTGATTGAGCGAGAAGCGCGTATCCCAGAAGATCGGGCCAAGATTGCCCGCGTTATCTACAACCGTCTTGATGCCGAGCCACAGGGCCCGCTGGGTATTGACGCGACCATCGTGTACGCCCTCAACGGCAAGACCACCTTGACCGCTGAAGATCTTGAGATCGACTCTCCCTACAACTCTCGGCGTAACGCCGGATTGCCGCCGACTCCAATTGCAGCGCCCGGTCTCGCCTCGCTGGAGGCAGCAATGAACCCGGCTGACGGCGACTGGTTCTACTACGTACTCACCGACGAGAACGGCTCGCACTCCTTTGCCGTCACCGACGAAGAGTTCCAGGGCTACAAGCTCATCTGCCAGGAGAAGGGTCTTTGTGGCTAGAGGTGCCGTGTCGCCCCAAACGCGGGTGGCTGCTCTCGTAGGCTCCCCTGTACGGCATTCGCTGTCACCGGCCATGCACAACGCTGCCTTTGATGCGCTTGGGTTGGACTGGATCTTTGTGGCTCACGAAGTTGGCTTGGATGCGGCTGAGGCAGCATTCAACGGACTGCGAGCGCTCGGTATTTCGGGTGTTTCGGTGACGATGCCGCTGAAGGCGGCTGCCTTTGAGGCGGTTGACTCCTGCAGCGACAGTGCGCAGCGGCTTGGTGCGGTGAACTGTGTTTCGCTCTCTGAGGGACGCATGGTTGGCCACAACACCGACGGAGAGGGCTTCCTGCGTGGGCTTTCTGACGACCTGTCACTGGAAGTGGCAGACAAAAGGGTCGCGGTGGTTGGCGCCGGAGGCGCCGCACGAGCGGTTCTCTACGCGCTGGGTGAGGCAAAGGCGGCCGACATCGTCGTCATCAACCGCACTGAGTCGCGAGCCGCTGCGGCAGCCGAGCTGGCAGGACCGAACGCGCGAGTGGGCAGTTGGGATGACCTGAGCGCTGCAGATCTGGTCGTGCAGGCCACCTCTGTGGGGATGCGCACGTCTGACCCCCTTCCCTTCAGTGTCGATCTGCTGGGCAGCCACACGGCGCTTGTCGATCTCATTTACGGTGCTCAGCACACTGAGCTGCTTCGCCTCGCTTCAGCGCAAGGTCGCCGCGTCGCTGACGGCCGCTCGATGCTGTTGCATCAGGCCGCGATTGCTTTTGAGATCTGGACCCAGCTGCCGGCTCCGCTTGAGGTCATGCGGGCTCAGCTCGCTCGCTAGCTCCGGGTCGCAGTGGGATCCTCGTCCCGTCTGCGGTGAGGCGTCGCCTCATTGCTCTGAGCGCTATCAGGTTACGCCTCACCCTGAGATTCCTTTTGAGGCTTCTGTACAGTTCCGGCTTTGCACTGCCGAAGACTCTTTCGAGGAAGAAGGAGATGCACGTGGCGTTACAGGGAACGCTCGATACATTCGGGC
>CAYUOD010000698.1:0-1610 GCA_964446225.1 uncultured Acidimicrobiales bacterium
TGAAGCGTCCATCCATACTCTTGAAGCGCTCTGGATCTGACCCGCACAAGGTGTGAAGCAGCGCCCGGCCCGTGATTCCATAGGTACAGAGGCCATGCAGGATCGGCTTAGGGAAACCAGCCAGTTCGCCAGCAAACCAAGGATCGCTGTGCAGCGGATTACGATCGCCGCTCAAGCGGTAGAGCAGGGCTTGATCGTCCCGGGTGGCGTAGGTGACAGCGTGGTCAGGCTTCGACTCCGGGAGAGGCGAAGCGGCTACGGAAGCACCCCGCTCGCCACCGAAGCCGCCGGCACCCCGTATGACAACCGAGGACCGGCTCGTGAACAGCGCCTCACCCGAACTGGCCAGAACAGCCTCAATCTCGGTGTCGATAATGGCGTGTTTACCCTCGCCCTTGTCCCAGATACCGGTAATGCGATTCGAGCAGGTGACCGTTCCTTCGACCGGAATCTCACGATGCAGCGTTATGCCCTGAGAGCCGTGCAGCAGCTTTCCCCAGTCGATGTCTCCTGCTTGGGTAAGCGCACTACCCGCCCCGAGCACCACCGCCATTGTCGGCAGTACCTGCTGGTCAAGCTCGTGGGAGTTCTCGGTCGTGAAGGCGAGTTCCTCGTGGACGGGATCAAGTGTGCCTGCGCCAACGCCAAGGGCGTAGAGCAGGGCGTCCTTTGAGTCCCATGAACGCGACGCTGGCTCCCCTTGGGCCCCGACTGCCTCTGGATTAATTCCCATTCTTGGCTCTTCTCAGTGTGCTCGATAGCTGGACAGGCGCTGACCGCTTTAGCCGAGGTCAGCACCATCCATGCCGGCGTTTGGACGAACTTCAGCCATCATTGCCTCAACGACGGCTCCCATGCGAGTTGGATCGTCAACCGGTTCAGCCGTTGGTCCCCGATGCCATCCCTCGGCAATCGCCAGTACCCGGCCCGACGCCTCAAATACCCGGCCTGTTACCGCAGCAGATTCCGTACTTGCCAACCAGGTGCAGATCGGAGCAATCCAACGCGGCGACATCTCGGCCTTCTGCTCGTCAGAACCCTGCCCCATGCCAAGGTCCTCTGTCATCCGCGTGAGGGCGCCCGGGGCGATTGCATTCACCGTGACGCCATAGCGCCCCAGCTCCATAGAAGTGATGATCGTGAACGCCGCTATACCCGCCTTGGCAGCTCCGTAGTTCGACTGACCAATATTTCCGTAGATGCCAGAGACTGAGGTGGTGTTGATCAAGCGGGCGTCCACCTCGTTGCCAGCTTTGGATTCAGCTCGCCAGTATTCTGCGGCGAAGTGCGCTGGTGCGAACGTCCCCTTCAGATGCACGCCAATGACCGCATCCCATTCGGCCTCGGTCATGTTGGTCATCATGCGGTCACGCAAGATGCCGGCGTTGTTCACGAGAACATCCAGAGATCCGTATGTGTCAAGCGCCTGCTGAATGAGCGCTTGGGCTCCTGCCCACGAGCTGACATCGTCTGCGTTGGCCACTGCTTGCCCACCGGCCGCAACAATCTCGGACACAACATCTTCTGCCGGAGACTGGTCAGTACCGCTGCCGTCGCGTGTTCCGCCGAGGTCGTTCACCACCACCTTCGCTCCGTGGGCTGCCAGCATC
>CAYUOD010000699.1:0-1599 GCA_964446225.1 uncultured Acidimicrobiales bacterium
CTTGCGCGCCGCTCATATGAGCGAGAATACATACTGTTCTTCGAAAGTCGGTACACCCTGAATGTCACGCCCTTGAAAATCCGCTCAGTTTCTGTTGCCCTTTTCCTGGTGGCCGCACTCACTGCTGGCGCAACGGCCACTGGTGCACAGGTAGTTGGCGACGCCTCGACGCCCAACCAGCTGGGCCTCGTGAGGCGCACATCGCTTGAGCTGGGGGGAGCGTTTGTCGGGAGTCTGCTGGCCGGAGCGGATCTCACCGCGACGGATCGGGCACAGGTATGTATCGCTCCACTTCCTGAGCAGTGGTTGGTGGGGCAGGTCATCATGGCCGGCATCAGTCAGGCCGAATTCGAGCGGGCAAATCTGCGTGTGTCAGAGGGCCGTCTGGGCGGGATTCTGCTGCGGGGGAGTCCGAACAGTTCGATCGGCACAGACAATGCTGGCACCCATCAGGTATCGCTTGACCGCTGGGCGGTTCCGGCGATGATTGCGGTCGACGAAGAAGGGGGCAGGGTCCAGCGCCTAGCGCGCGCGATTGGCCCGCTGCCTTCGGCCCGGACAGTTGCAGCCACCATGACGCCAGCCGAGGCCGAGGCGATGATGGCCCAGCACGCGGCAGTGATGGCTGAGCTGAACTTCACGGTGGATTTTGCTCCGGTTATCGACGTAGGCAGCGGACCGGCGATCGGCGACCGTAGTTACGGCGACGACCCGACGACGGTGGACGACTATGGCGCTGCAACAGCCGCTGGGTTGGCGAGCGCTGGCGTGTTGCCCGTCTACAAGCACTTCCCTGGTCACGGTATGGCGAGCGCCGATTCTCACCTCGAACTCCCGCAGACTGCCTCGATAGATCAGCTCAGAGAGCGCGATCTCCTGACGTTTGTCGCCGCTGTGGAGCGTGGTGACGGAGCGATCATGGTGGCTCACCTGCTGGTTCCCGGCCTGACTGAGGAGCTTCCGACCAGTCTCTCGCCTGCTGCTGTGCAGGACCTGCTGCGCACCGAGATGGGCTTTGACGGACTTGTGTTCACCGACTCACTCGACATGGGCGCAATCGTGCGCGACCGCTCAATTGAGGATGCAGCCGTGCTTGCGCTTGTCGCTGGCAGTGACGTGGCCCTGCTGGGCGCCTTGGGTGATGTGCCCGCTGTCCACGAACGGATCCTCCAGGCGCTGGACACCGGTGAACTGGAGCGCGAGCGACTCTATGAGTCAGTGCAACGGATTCTTGAGCACAAGGGCGTGAACCCCTGTGCTCTGAAACCAGCAGAGGGTTAGCTCAGTCGAAAGTAATTACGCTGCGGGCCACCTCGCCGCGCTTCATTGCTTCGAATCCCTCGTTCACGTCCTCAAGGCCGATATGGGCTGAGAGCATTTCGTCGATGAGGAGGCGACCATCGAGATACATGTCGATGAAGCGGGGCATGTCAGTACGAAACTGATTCGATCCCATGTTGGAGCCTTGCAGCACTCGTTCGCCGAAGCAGAGGTCCATACCGTGGACCTCAATCATCGTGCCGACCGGGATGAGGCCGATGACAGTGGCGGCCCCGCCCTTGCGCAGCATCTTGAATGACTGCTCGGCTGTCATCTTGA
>CAYUOD010000700.1:0-1598 GCA_964446225.1 uncultured Acidimicrobiales bacterium
CCGTCGCGCCAACACCATCGTCGTCTAGCGTGCTGTTGAAAGAAATGTTGTTTCCGGAAAAGTTTGTGTTGGCACCGATCGTCACCGCATCGCTGTAGGTCTGATCGCCGCTCGTTGCGACCGCTCCGCCGTTGACCGCGGTCGTACCGCCGCCATTGACCAGCAAAGATGTCAGCCCGCTAACGACGCCAGCAAACGTCGTCGTTCCGCTGGCGCTGACGCCCAATGAAAAAGCTGCGCTGCCACTGACGGTTCCGTTAAAATCGACGGTCCCCGTCCCGGCGGTGATCGCCGTGTTATCCAACAGCGTCACTGCGCCGGTGTAACTCTGTGGGCCGGTCGTGTTGATCAAACTTGGCAGCAGATTGATTGCCTCAGCCGACAACGCCAAACCGGTGGGCGTTGCCAACAACGGGCTGTTGTAGTTAATGCGATCGTTGCCCCCATTGCCATTGATGTTGAGTGCCCCGGCAAAGGCCGGATCAATACCGTTGATGTTGACAATGTCGGCGCCCGTGCCGGCGTTGATCGTCAGTGACGTCGTGGGATTCGGAAAACTAACCAATTCGCCGAGCGTGGAATTGATGCTGGAGATGCCTGGCATGGCGACCACGTTGCTCAGCGTAATCGTCTCCGCGCCGCCGGTAAACGTAAAGACCCGATTCACGGCGCTGAGATTATCGAAAATCGGCTCAAGACCCGTGTAGTTAATCGTTGTCGTGTCAGTCACGATCCCGCCCGAAGTTGCGTCGATAAACGAATGCGTCACATCGATTGCCGTGCCGTTGATTGTCAATTCGTCGTCATCGTCACCGCCATCATAACTGATCGTCAATCCGCTTGCCGCACCGGTCAGGTCAATCGTGAGACTGTCTTCGCCCGCTCCGGCATTCACGTTGATCGTTCCGGCCAACGTATTGGGCGCGTTGGCTGCCGAGCCGATCGAGATCGTGTCGTCGTTCGCATTGCCGTTGAGAATGACGTTCGTCGCAACAACCAAACCCTCCACGGCGATCGTGACGCCGAACGTGTCATTCGATCCGGCATCGCCGTTGATCGTAATCGTTTGGCCCAACAAGTCGGCTCGCAACGTGCTTCCGGCCTCGATCGTCACGTCATCACCGACATTGGCTATGATATTGCCTGTTGTGGTGAGAATCGTGGCGCTGTTTTCGATCCGCAAATCGTCGTCGGCGCTTGCGGCGGCGCCTTCGACGACCGTCAAGTCGATATTGCCGCTGACGGTTATGTCATTCTGTAGCACGAACGGTCCCGCGGTGGCGACCGTCAAGCTAGTGAGCATCGCTGCCCCACCGACGACGTTGCCAAAGGTCGTAACGCCAGGACTGGTCACCGCCAGATCAAAAGCACCATTGACCGTTCCATTGAAATCAACGGTTCCCGCCCCGGCGGTGATCGTCGTATCAGCCAACAGTGTCACCGCGCCGGTGTAACTTTGCGGACCGGCCGTATTGATCAGACTCGGCAACAGATTGATGGCCTCGGCCGACAACGCCAAACCCGTGGGCGTTGCCAACAACGGGCTGTTGTAGTTAATGCGATCATTCCCGCCGTCGCCGTTGAGGTTCAGCGTCGCG
>CAYUOD010000701.1:0-1597 GCA_964446225.1 uncultured Acidimicrobiales bacterium
CCACCGTTGTCGTAGCGACCGCATTCTGGGGCTTGCTCGGCCCGACGTCATGGCTTGCGGACGTTTCGGGGTGGCACGTGAGCCGGGGCCTGGCTCTGATCCTGGTGGCACACGTATTCTTCAACTACTCCGCGGTCGTGCGGGTTGTGGGCGACTACTGGAGCCGCCTGGACTCGGCTGTGGACGAAGCGGCTGCGATGCTCGGAGCCTCTCCGCTTCGTCGTTTCTGCTGGTCCACCTGGCCTCGTCTGTTGCCAGCTATCGCTGCTGCGGCTTCGCTGGTGTTCCTGTTTACTTTCACGAGCTTCGGCGTGGTGCTCCTGCTTGGCGCTGTGAGTACCTCGACGATCGAGGTGGAGATTCACCGGCAGATCCTCTTCCTGTTTGATCTCCCGACGGCCTCGGTGCTGGCTCTTGTGCAGTTGGTGTTCGTGCTGGTGGTTCTCGGGGTGCAGACAAGCCTTGAGCGCAGACTCATCGCCACTCAAGCAACGCCAGCACCGCAACGGCGCAACAAGCCAAGTCGATGGTGGCTGGTTCCCAACCTCCTGTTTATGTTCTTGCTGGTTGCGTTACCTCTGTTGAGTCTGGTGGAGCGCTCCTTCGCGACAGCGTCGGGGTATGGACTGGATTTCTACCGGGCCCTCAGTGAATCAGGGCGGGGTTCGACCTTGTTTGTCGCTCCGCTGGAGGCGATCATGAACTCGTTGCGGTCGGCGGCGATCGCGACCGTTATCGCTCTTGTTCTCGGCATGGCAGTGTCGGCTGGACTCGTGGACCTGCGTGCGCGTACGAGATCCTGGACGCAGACCTTGATGCTGCTGCCCTTGGGCACGAGTGCGGTGACGCTCGGCTTTGGCATGCTCATCGCTCTGGACCAGCCGCCGTTCGACTTCCGGGGGGAATGGTGGCTCGTACCTGTGGCCCAGGCGCTGGTGGCGAGTCCGTTCGTCGTGAGGATTCTGCTGCCGGTCTGGACCGGCGTGCGGCTCAGGTTGGCGAGCGCGGCGGCGGTCCTGGGTGCGAGTCCCATGCAGACGTTCCGGCATGTGGAGTTGCCACTCATATCCCGTGCGTTGGTCATCGCAGCTGGATTTTCCTTCGCCATCTCGTTGGGTGAGTTCGGTGCAACAGTGTTTCTGGCTCGCTCTACGAACCCGACGGTGCCGGTGGCCATCTTTCGCTTCCTATCTCGACCCGGTGAGTTGAACAGTGGTCGGGCGCTGGCTCTCAGCAGCATCCTGATGCTGTTGGTTATAGTCGCGATCACCCTGATTGACCGCTTTCGATTCGGGGGCTCTACCGATGTCTGAGTCTGCCTTTGTTGAGGTGCGCGGTGCCACGGTTGCCTACGGTGGCGTCCTCGCCCTGGACGATGTGGATATTGCACTCGCCAAGGGGCGCACCTTGGCGATAGTTGGACCGAGTGGTTGCGGGAAGAGCACCCTTCTCCGCTCGATCGCCGGACTGCAAGTACTTGACGCAGGGAGCGTCGTCCTGGCTGGTCGTGATCTCGCGGAAGTGGCGACCTTTTGTCGTGGTATCGGCCTGATGTTCCAGGATCATGCGCTGTTTCCTCATCTGGATGTCGCAGCCA
>CAYUOD010000702.1:0-1591 GCA_964446225.1 uncultured Acidimicrobiales bacterium
GCGAGAGTCCATGGGTCCTCTCGGTGTCGACGTCATCAGACTCGATGTGGAAGCTGTCGAGGATGAGGCTGTCGTCACAGTTACTGCTGTTGCAATCTCGCCTGAGACTGCTCGTGTTGCTGCTCAGCTGACAGTGGACAACTACCTGGAGGCGAGACTTCAGAGCGAGATAGACGAGCAGAATGTGCAGCTTGGACCGCTCCGTGAGCAGCGCACCGAGCAGCTTGCACTTATTGATGAACTCTCTGCTGAAATCGAGTCGATTCGTAACACGGCGGCACCTTCGGAGATCTCGATTCTTGAGGCAAGGGCGGCAGATGCCCTGAATCGTCTTGACACCTACAACATCGCGATTCAAGAGGGCGAGTTCTTCATTCAGACCGCCGACGGCGATGTGACGCTCGTTACGAAGGCCACTGTTGCCATTGCCGAAGAGTCAAGTTCGCTCACAAAGGCGTTGCTGATCGCGCTAGTGGTGATGATCCTCGCGATCGTCGTGTCCCATCTGTTGCACCGAGCTCGCGGACCAATGCACCTGGTCGAGGAAATTGCCGCAGTGGCGGGACCAGACAACCCCATCCTTGCTGTTGTGCCGAGTTTCAAGCACTCACTACGTAAGGGATCCGCGGCACTGGTTGTGCGCAGTCACGCGGCTTCACCTGAGGCTGAGGCGTTCCGTTACCTTCGAGGCTCGATCGAGCTCGGTCTCCATGGCCAGGATCGTTACTCCATAGCCTTCACAAGCGCGGAGCAGGCCGAGGGAAAGTCCGTGACGGTCGGCAACTACGCGCTGGCAGCGGCTCGAGCCAGCACCGATCTGGTTCTTGTGGACTCCGACTTTCTGAATCCTTCGGTGGCACGGCTCTTTGGGAAGCCGGCTGAGGGCGGGTTCGCCAAGGTGTTGAGAGGCAACTATCAGCCTCTTGAGAACCCACCTACCGTTAGCACCTCGGGACGACCTCTGTCACTGATCACTTCGACGTCGGCCAGCGGTGATGAACGCCTGGAGTTTACGAGTGACGCCGTTGGTGCAGCAGTTGAGAAGATCGGGGCACAGTGGAGCGTCGTTGCGCTTGACTGCCCGCCAATCTTGCGGGTGAGCGACGCTGCGACAGTTGCTGCTGCAGCGGACCACGCTGTTCTTGTAGTACGCCTCGGCCGAACTCGTAAGCGCAGCATGGTTGCCGCTATGAGCCTGCTGGAGCAGTCAGGCGCGAACCTGCTCGGCATCGTGGTCACCCATGCCAAGGACAAGTCGAATGCCTACGGCCGGTACGACTACAAGTACGTCAAGAAGGCAGAGTCCACTTCCCCCGAGTTCTGATTGGCGGGCCCATTCGAGGACGCGGTTACCAATAGTCGCGCCGACCACGACCGGATGGGCAGCGTTCCGTAGCTGAATGCAAACCCGGGCTGGAAGAACGCTTTCACCTGTGTGGGTATTAGTAGTGCTGCGACGATCAGCGCACGTATTCCTGAACCGGTGGGCGATCCCAAGATAGCCGGTGTGTGGTTTTCTGACGAGCGTGCCCTCGACGGAAACGAAACCGTCTACAAGATCAGATCCCAGGCCTCCGCCGGACACAGCCAG
>CAYUOD010000703.1:0-1587 GCA_964446225.1 uncultured Acidimicrobiales bacterium
GGTCTCATTCTTGCGGGCATCATCGTCGCCACCAGGTGGCGCTGACCTACGCCTCACGTCTCGCGAGCACCTCAGCGCGGATATCCCGCTTCAGAATTTTGCCTGAAGCATTCCGCGGAAGTGGCTCGTCGTAGACGAACACGTAAGCCGGAACCTTGAATTTCGCGAGGTGCTGCGCCACATGGGATTGCAGCGCATCCGGATCAATGGAATGGCCTGAACGTGCCATCACCGCCACAGCGACCTCTTCACCCAGACGTTCATGCGGCAGTGCGAAGACCGCTGCCTCGTGCACGCTTTCGTGCTCGTAAATGGCCGCCTCAACTTCCGCGCAGTAGATGTTTTCACCTGCACGCAGGACCATATCCTTAGCCCGATCCTCGACGTAGACGAAGCCCTCTTCATCCATCCGTCCAATATCACCGCTGTAGAGCCAACCGTCTCGAATCGTCTCAGCGGTTGCCTCAGGCTTACCCCAGTACCCGGTGATGAGATTGGCACCGCGGAAGCAGATCTCCCCGACTTCACCCCTGGGCAACTCGTTGCCGTTCTCATCCATCACCTGCACATCCATGTTCGGTGCGGCGCGGCCAGAACTCGTGGGCTTTCGCATGTAGTCGTCGCCACTGTTCTGGGGACCCAGAGCGTTCGTTTCAGTCATGCCGTACCCGATGCCCGGTCTTGCGCGGGCGAAACCATCGTCGACGCGCCGCACAAGCTCTGGTGGGGCGGGAGCTCCGCCGCCGCCAACACTCTTCAGGCTGGACGTGTCGGTCATCGCGAAGTCGTCGCTCTCAAGCAGATCCCACGACATGGTCGGCACGGCGACAAAGTTCGTGACGCGCTCACGCTCGATGAGTTCCAATGCCCGACTTGGATCCCAGCGATACATGATCACCAGCTTGGCGCCAGCAACGAACGAGCCGAGCATGACGGGCACGAGGCCCGTGACATGAAACAGCGGTATGCACAAGATGAAGCTGGTGGGATAATCAGCCTTCTTCACTTCATCGCTGTCAGGTTCGACAAGAGACTGCACCGCGGCTCGAGAAGCAAACCCCAACAGGGCATTGAGCACAGCCCGATGGGTTGAAACGGCGCCCTTGGGAAATCCGGTGGTGCCGGATGTGTACAGGATCGAAAGTGGATCGTCGGGGCCGATCTCAACGGGTGGACAGGTTGCTCCTTCGACCATCACATCCTCAAGACGCTCCCCGGGAGCATCCTCGTCTGCTCGCACGGTGATGAGCTGGAAGTCCAGATCATCCTGCAACGGTGCGATGACCTTGGCCCGTTGCACATCAGCAAATACCGCTTTCGAGCCGGAGTCCTCGAGGCCATAGTGCATTTCGTCCTCGGTCCACCAGGCGTTGAGCGCCACCACCACCGCACCAATCGAGGTGATGGCGATATAGGAAGTGATCCACTCGGGATAGTTCCTCATCGCTATCGCAACCCGGTCACCGGGTTCGATGCCGTAGCGGTTGACCAGCGCGTCAGCAGTCGCATCGGCAAGCGCGAACAGCTGGTTGTAGCTCCACTGCTCGTCCTCGTAGACGACGTAAATCTTGTCACCGTGTGCCCGCG
>CAYUOD010000704.1:0-1582 GCA_964446225.1 uncultured Acidimicrobiales bacterium
GATTTACAACGTTCATGTTATACATATACTGAGTATATTGAGGGTCTTGTTGGGCATTAGATTCCGTATAAAATAATAAAAAACCGAAAGCCAAGAAAATTGTTATTTTTTTCATTTGTTAAAATTAATTTATTTGACAAAAATTCTGTCATTTAAATAGTTATGCGCTGTTATTAAAAAATAACTTATATATAACTCATAACTCACAATAATATTATATAAAAGCGATAGAGATTATTATTTTCTCTTTCCCTTAATTCTTTCATTTAATAATTAACATAAACCCAACCTTTAGCTGGTTGTTTATTTCCATCATTGAATTGGATAAGATAAAAATATGTTCCAGCGGGAACTAGTTCACCACTGCTTAAATTCATATTTCCGGTTGATCGTCCATCCCACCACTCCGGACTCAAATTACCTCTGTTTAAATATTTATAAACACTATTACCCCATCTATCAAATACTTCCATAGTGAAATCAGGTGATTCAATTAATCCAGGAATACTAAACACATCATTATTTCCATCACCATTTGGTGAAAAACCACTAGGAATAACAGCAGTACTAAAAACTAATCTTACTTCATCAGAAAACAATTCAAGAACCGGGTCACAGGCATAATCAGGAGAGGAAAGTATAACTCGATACATATTTCCTTCTAATCTACCTCTGGCTTCAAATATTCTCAATCGATCGGTGTCAACTCCACTGTAAATCCCCTGGTTAAATAAATCATTCCAAGTTGCACCATTATCCATACTTTCCTGCCATTGGTAGAAAGTAGCATTTCCTGATACTTCAAATACCGCATCATTACCCAAATCAACAGTTAATTCTTCCGGTTGATTATTGATTACAGAAGCAGATCCTGCTTCCTGGAAATCGAACACTCCGTTTCCATTCAAGTCATTTGGTGTAGTATAACCACCTTGACCAGTAACTTGTCCATTAGCATCAACTATAACCGGTGAAGTTCCTAAAATTCCATCTCCATCTGGGTCATCAAATCCAGCTTCAACAGTATCGGCACAAGTATCGCTATCTGCATCTAAACTAATTCTATCTGGACTACCATCTAAATTTGAATCTGTAAATTCACCTTCAACCGTATCAAATATTCCATCATTATCATCATCAACATCAATTATATCGAATACACCGTCATTATCAGTATCTGCTAATGAATTATAAGATGCGCTTAACGAATTAGCTCCAGGATCACATGCATAAGCAATATTGGTAGCTCTCAATCTATATTCTTCGAAGAATATATTGATACTTGATATAGTAACTGTCAAACTGGTTGTAGTTGTTCCGCTATAAGTAGCATCATCTGTAAGTAAATTCCAATTAACACCATCTGTACTAACTTCCCATTGGAAAGTATCACCTGCTGCTGCTGCAGTAAATGTTGCGCTTCCGTTTAAGATAAAATCCTGATCTACAGGGTCTGTTGTTATGCTAGCTCCTGCTCCGGCCTCCTGGAAATCTGGGGTTCCATTACCATCCAGATCATTTGGAGGGGTATAACCATCTGTAGCACTGGTTACTAATCCTGTAGCATCTACTGTTGGTGGAT
>CAYUOD010000705.1:0-1576 GCA_964446225.1 uncultured Acidimicrobiales bacterium
GGCGAGCCTGCGCAAAGCATTGGACGCTGGCACCTAGACGAGTTGTGGCTCCTGGGGGAGCGAGATGTCGGCGCAACGGGCACATACGTCTGCTGGGATCATGCCGAGCGTGATGAGGCGGGCGAACATATAGCAACCGAGGCAGAAGCCTGCGAATGCCTCAAGTGATGCCGCCACGAGGATCGCTGCGACGAGCGCGTAAGCGATGCTGGCGAATCCGAATCCGAAATAGAGAATGAGTGCCGCTGTTGACAGTGTGGCGCCGATCGCCTGGGCGAAGCGCTTCGGGGGGCCGGGGACGAGTTTCGGGCTACGGCCCAACATCGGTGTGGCTACGCGGGTAACGAACTGTCCCAGGGGGCTCAGTGTGGGGCCTGTGAGGACTCTGGCGATGAAGCCGAGGCTCAGGGGCACGATGAGCACAGGGAGGCGCAGAGCGAGGATGAGAAGGGTCAGTGTGACCACGCCGAGCGCCACAAGTCGGGCGGAGTGCTCGTTGACCGGATCCGGAAAAGTGAAGAGCTGGGAACGCATGGATCGAGCATACCCGACAAACCCGATCAGGTTTGTCGGAATTAGGATTCGGCCCTGACCAGGGAGTCCGAACCAGCGGCGTGGCGGCCGAATTCGGTGAGGCGTAGTCTGATCGCGCTCAGCGCCATCAGACTACGCATCAGCGGCTCGATCACCCGTGCGGGGGTCGTTGCCCGGCTACGCGTCCTGGTTGGGACCGTAGACGAGCACGATCTGATCAGCAGACCCGGTGGACAGCGTTTGTGTTCCGGCGCTTTGAGGCACGATGGCCGTCTGGCCGGGACTGAGGGTGAAGGCGTCGAATGTGACTGAGCCGGTGACGACAGTGACCGCCGACCACTGCTGGCCTGGATCCACGGTCAGCGAACCGGTTGGCTCGCACCAGTCGATGGTGAAGAACTCGCAGCTGATGAGCCTGCGTGACCCCGCACCGGCGGGACCAACGGGCTCAGAGGGCACGACCTGGCTGCAGGCGATGCCCTGCTCGAGGTGCATCTCCCGGTCTCGGCCCCAGTCGTAGAGGCGGTAGGTCGTGTCGGAGGATTGTTGCAGCTCGAAAAGCTGCAGTCCGCCTCCGATCGCGTGGATCGTGCCGGCGGGGACGAACACTCCCTGGCCCGGATCCAGCTCAACGAAGCGCAACAGCTCGGGCATGGAACCATCTTCAGCAGAGGCCCGCAGTTCGTCCCGTTCAACGACACGGTTCACGCCGTGGAAGACCCCGGCGCCCGGCTTGGTGGCGGCCAGTACGGCCCAGGCCTCGGTCTTGGGATCACCCGTTTCGGGGTGAACCTGCACCGAGAGATTCTGGGCGCAGTCCAGTCGTTTCGCGAGCAGCTCGATAGGCCCGCCGAACGAGTCGGGTGATGCATTTACGACCTCGGCCAGCGTCTGGCCCTCGAACGGTCCGGCCGCAACGACCGACGGTCCATTGGGATGAACGGAGAGATCCCAAGCCTCTCCGATGCCGTCGCCTAGAGCGGTCCCTCCCCAGGGGCGCTCAGCGAGATGGGGGCGCAGCAGGAGCGGTTCGGTCAGCTGC
>CAYUOD010000706.1:0-1568 GCA_964446225.1 uncultured Acidimicrobiales bacterium
GTCCAGGTATTGCAAGCCCCAGCGGGAACTGTGAACCCGTTAGTCAGTTCACGTATTCGACCGAGCGCATCTGTCGCGGAAGTGTGCTCGGCCTCCATGCATTCGATAGGACCCAGAGCATTGCCACCCTGTCCCTGCAAAATCATGGGAAAGAGAACCTGCTCCTCTTTAAACATATGCTGTTCCAACTCTGCTCGAAGACCGGCGACGACCGTTGCGAGTTCGGGCAGGACATCAGGCATTTTATCACCGTGAACCTCTAGAACCCTCTTCGCCATCGCATCCAAACGAGGGAGCTCTTCTTTGTGTGATTCATGATAGGTCACCAAAATATGCCGGATCAAATCTTCGAATGAGGCTTCATCCCAGCGTTGTGTTGGCTCAGGTGAATCAGCCAACTCTTTATCGATCTCATTAATAATCGCCTGCACATCCAGATCTTTGCTTTTGCAGACTTCCTCAAGAGGCTTGCCACCGCCGCAGCAATAATTGATTCCATGACGGTGAAATACTCGTGTCGCCAGCGGATAGGCCGTAGCGAGTTCCCCTACAGTTGATTCTTTTTCAATACTCATTTGTTTGCTAGTTATTTTCTTCACTTACTAAATTTTACCGTCACAGGCATGTATTTTTGACCCTGCGCACCCGGCCAGCCGTCCGGGTGATAGAACAGACCGCTCACTTCCGTTAATTTTTTTCCCTTTGAAATATCGGACAGATTATTAACAGCGAGAACTGCAGTGAGCTCACTTCCGTCCGCAGAGACTTCCTGCTCGATGAGAGTGTTAGTGCAATTCTCTTCAGAATAAAAATAGACTCCCTTCGCAGCCGTCACCGGAAGCCCTTTTTTATTTTTGACCTTGAGCGTTATTTTGTCACCCGAAAGAGATCCTGAATACTCCCAGCCCTTGATCGGCTTCGGGATTTTTTCGCGGGCCTCTTTTATCTGAGATCTAATTTCTTCATTCCATTCTACTTTCTCTCCCGTGTTCAAAGTCACTTCAAGCTTCTGGTATCCGACGTTGCAACATCGCTTCTGCGCACAGGACATCCATGCTCCTCCTGCTTTTAAAGTGATGGGACCTTTCGGTAGAACATCCGGAGCCGTGATGTCGACCAGAAGCATTGCATCGCTATTGTAGCCGTGCGCATTATAGACCACCATGACCACCCGCTCCGGCGCCTGCCACTGAATTTCACCGGCCGTGAATCCTTCGGGCAAAGTCCAATCCAGTATCGTGGCAATTCCGACAATACCGGGATTCACCCAATAGGTATGAAACCCCTCTTCATGCTTTAAAGACAAGGCCACGGTGAAAGTCTGACCCGGGACAATGGTTTTCGCCTCGGAAACAAGTTGCACAGCTACCCCGACAGGCTGGGTGGAAAGTGGAGCCGCGTAGCTTGAAGCAAGAAGAACACTCAGAAACGTCAGAGAGACTGGAATCGCTCCTTGAAAACTGGATCGCTTAAATGATTTAGAAAAAATAAATTTCATGCGCTATCGACCAGAACGATACGCGCGCCAGAGGTCGATAGACTGCCAAAAATAAACTTCACTTTCAGGG
>CAYUOD010000707.1:0-1566 GCA_964446225.1 uncultured Acidimicrobiales bacterium
CCGTACACAAAGTCCTCGGCATTGAGACCGAGTATGGAATTATTCATCGCCAGGCCGGCGAGTCCAATCCGGTAGTTGCGTCATCGTTGTTGATCAACGCGTACGCACAGGAGAATCTCAGGCGCATCGACTGGGACTTCGAGGACGAGAGCCCCGGCAGGGATGCCAGAGGCATGGGTGCCTTCGAGTCAATGGCACCTGAAGTCGAGACACACCTGGTTAACACTGTGCTCACGAATGGCGCGAGGTACTACGTCGATCACGCGCACCCGGAGATCTCGACGCCAGAGTGTTTTGATGCGCTGGAAGTGCTGAAGTATGACGTCGCGGCCGAACGCATCCTGATTGAGTCGATGGTCGCTGCGACACGCCTCATGCCTGAGGGTGAAGAGCTGATCGTCTACAAGAACAACTCGGACCGCAAAGGCAACAGCTACGGGACACACGAGAACTATCTGCTGGCCCGCCAGACGCCGTTCGGTCGTATCGTTTCAGGTATCACGCCACACTTCGTGACCCGCCAGATCGTTTCTGGAGCTGGCAAAGTCGGCACTGAGGCCGGACATCTTCTCACCCAGGACGTTCCGTTTCAGCTCTCGCAACGAGCGGACTTCTTCGAAGAAGAGGTTGGTCTGGAGACCACGCTCAAGCGGCCGATTGTGAACACACGCGACGAACCTCACGCTGACAGCCAGAAGTACCGGCGCCTTCACGTGATCGTTGGTGACGCAAATCTGGCAGAGCTGTCTACGTTCTTGAAGCTTGGTTGTGCGGCCATCGTTCTCGCCATGATCGACGACGGCCTCCTGGATCTTGATGTGGGTCTGGAGAATCCCGTTGAAGCGATCCAGATCGTGAGCGGAGATTTGTCGCTCGCTCAACCCTTGCGCATGCGCGATGGCAGGTCGATGACCGCCCTTGAGATCCAGTGGGCGTATCTCGGTGCGGCTCGCGGGTACACCGATCGTGTCGGCTTCGCAGAGGTCGGGGGCGACGAGGTGGGTCGTTTGATTCTGTTTGAGTGGGAGCGGGTTCTGAACCAGTTGGAACTGGATCCAATGAAGCTCGCCAACGAACTGGACTGGGTGGCGAAGCTACGCTTGTTCGAGAGCTTCCAGTCACGCCACGATGTCGGCTGGGACGATCCGCGTGTTGCGGCGATGGATCTGCAGTACCACGACATGCGTCCCGCCAAGTCGTTGTATTCACGTTTGAATATGCGCAGGCTCACCAAAGACAGCGAAGTCATCGAGGCAATGCATGCTCCACCAGAGCGAACGCGGGCCTACTTCCGCGGCCGCTGCCTGCAGAAGTTCCCTGACGCGGTGGTGTCTGCGAACTGGGACAGCATGGTCTTTGACGTGGGAGAGGAACCGCTCAGGAGGGTGCCCATGATTGAGCCTCTGCGCGGAACGCGCGAACACGTGGGTACCTTGGTGGAGGAGAGCGCTACCGCGCGGGACCTGCTTGAGCGCCTAGGGTCATAGGTGGGCCCCATGCCCAGAAACAGGTTTACTATCCAAGAGCACTGGTGAGGAGGATCGATGGCAGAACGAGAACAAGTCA
>CAYUOD010000708.1:0-1566 GCA_964446225.1 uncultured Acidimicrobiales bacterium
TGACGAATCCCGGAACTCGAAACTGGACGGTGACAGCATCGCTTTTCGCGACGCTGAACGACATGTTTGGTAACCGCACGGTTTGTGGAATTGGCCGAGGTGACTCGGCGATGCGAGTACTGGGCCACAAGCCTTCGAAGCTCACGACCCTGAGCGAAGCAATGGCCGTGATGAAGGGTCTGGCCGAGGGCGACGAAGTTACCTACAACGGGACGCAGCAACAGTTGCCGTGGGTGAAGGATTCGAAGCTTCCGATCCTCATGGCTGGGTACGGTCCGAGAGCTTTGGAGCTGTGCGGCCAACAGGCGGACGGATTTATTCTGCAGTTGGCAGACCCGCAGATCGCCGAATGGACGATCGCTGCGGTGAAAAAGGCTGCCAGGGAAGCAGGTCGCGATCCCGAGTCGCTCTACATCTGCGTTGCGGCTCCCGCCTATGTTGGCGACGATATCGACCATCAGCGCGATCAGTGCCGTTGGTTCGGAGGCATGGTGGGCAACCATGTGGCCGACCTCGTTGAGCGCTACGGCGAGCAGAGTGGCATGGTCCCTCAGGCCCTCACCGACTACATCAAGGAACGTAAGGGCTACGACTACTCGGGTCACGGCAAGGCAGGTCACGATCACACGGACTTTGTGCCCGATGAGATCATTGACCGCTTCTGCATTCTGGGGACAGAAGAGCAGCACATCGAACGGCTGAATACGCTGAAGGATCTTGGCGTCGACCAGTTTGCGATCTACCTCATGCACGACCAGAAGGACGAGACCCTCAACGCCTACGGGCAACGGATAATGCCGCACATCGCATGACGGCCAGTGCTGGAAAGTCGACAGCGATGCGCAGAGTGCTGATCCAGGTGCTGACCACGGCTGCCGCTCTTGTGGCTCTGGCCCTGTTGTGGGAGGGGTACAAGGCAATGGGGCAGTGGACGGGCGATGTGTGGCCTGGCACTCAGATCGGGCTACCTGTGGCCACGAACGACCTGATCATGCCCCCGATCTCTGAGATTCTCGGCGCGTTCGGTGAGCCGGTTCAGCGCAACAGCGATGAGATCCTCGCCGTCTTCTTCGTGAAGTCAGCCTGGTTCACATTCAAGGAAGCTGCACTTGGCTTTGTCATCGGCACGATTGTTGGTCTGCTGCTGGCGATCGTCATGCTGCGCTCGAAATGGCTCGACAGCGGCCTTGTGCCCTGGATCAATATCAGTCAGACGATTCCGTTGATTGCCCTCGCTCCTCTGGTGGTCACCTGGGGTGTGCAGGTTGGTCTCAGTCGACCGTTGGCTGTGTCGGTGATTGCGGCCTACCTGACGTTCTTCCCCGTCGCGGTGAACGGCCTCGTTGGTCTGAAGTCCCCGGACAAGGACGCTCTCGAACTCATGCGGTCCTACGGCTCGCCTTGGCGCAGAACTCTGTTTATCTTGCGCTTTCCCGCGGCTCAGCCCTACCTCATCCCTGCCTTCAAGCTGGCGGCGTCACTAAGTGTCGTGGGCGCGATTGTCGGCGAGATTTCGGCCGGTGTTCCTGGGGGACTTGGCCGAGTCATCCTCGACTTTTCGACCCG
>CAYUOD010000709.1:0-1565 GCA_964446225.1 uncultured Acidimicrobiales bacterium
GGCTTTTGGATGTAGCCGGAATTGCCATTCGGATGGGCGATAACATAGTGGTGGAGGTTGGATGCGGGTGTCATCTCAACTCCCGCTCCGGTCCAGGCTATTTTGTGGTGAAAGGGGACGAGCATGGATTTTCGGTCTGCTTGCCATGTCTTTGGCCGCAAGATACTATTTTCCCCCGGTCGATTGATGAGGAAACGCGGCAGATGAAAAACGCGCTGGGCAAAAAGGTAGTCCAGTTTTAGCAAGTCGAATTCCATTGCCCCATCGCCTAAGGAGAAAGCATCGAATAAAATTTTGTATTGGCTTTCCAGCGAATGCGACTGAAATAAAAGACCGCGTTTTTCCATGTATTCCAATAGATGATCGAATAATTTCACCGGGTCCCAGGTGCGAAACAAATGTTCCAGAGAAAAAGTGAATCTTTTTGAGTTGTAAAAAAGATCGAACACTTCGGTGAATTTTTTTAAATAAATCACCTCATCAGCGGACAGGTCGTTGTTGGAAATAAACTCGTAAGGAGGAGTCGATTGAAATTGGTAGCCCTGTTTTTCGGCGACCGCATTTATTGGCGCACCGGGAAGGAATTTTAAAAACCCCAGTTGCAGCTCCTGCGGTTTTAAATCCAGAACTTCCCGGAACGATTGCAACATATTTGTAAGAGTTTCGCCAGGAAGTCCAAATATCAGATCGCAGTGACAGTGGATTTTATTT
Organism: uncultured Acidimicrobiales bacterium; assembly: GCA_964446225.1. Lineage (GTDB taxonomy): Bacteria > Actinomycetota > Acidimicrobiia > Acidimicrobiales > Poriferisodalaceae > CAYUOD01. The sequence continues at coordinate 712 of CAYUOD010000709.1, forward strand.
TGTCGGCCCAGTTCTCTGATTGCGTTAAAAAGTTTTTTATTGTTTTGTTTGCGTTGAATAGAATCCTGCGTGTCATCGTCTGTTGTTTGTACGCCGATTTCAAACTGAAACATTCCGTCTGGAACCGTGGCGAGAAACTTCAGCATGTCCTCAGTTAAAATATCGCCCACGACTTCAAAATGAAATGAAGCCTCTTTGAACCGGCTCAACCATTGCATCAACTCCATCATCGCGGTCGGTTTCAAGTTGAACGTGCGGTCAACGAATTTGATCCGGCGCGCCCCCACTTTGACCAGTTGCTCTATTTGCCCGCGCATGGCGTTGTTGTCAAAATAGCGGACTTTTTTGTCCAACGCCGACAGGCAGAAGGAGCAAAGGTAAGGACAACCTCTGGACGTTTCGATGTAGGCGATGCGATTTTTCAGTTGCGGATAATCTTCCGCTATATAAGGAGGAGCCAGATCGGGCAAGTCCACGCCGTAGGTGTTCCAACGGTCCAGCACATTAGCCGGGATGCTTTCATTGCGCCGTTTGTACTGTAAAAACTCGACCCATTTATTTTCACCTTCGCCAGAAATGGTGGTGTATTGATCCGACAAATTCGGTTCAAATGAGACTTCCGGGCCGCCGATGACAATTTCAAGTTTAGGATTTTGTTTTTTCAAACGCTCGATCAACTCGAAACTCTGACTGCGGTTCCAGATGTATATACTGACACCCAGAATGTCCGGCCGCAATTGATGAACCTCCGCCGCGATTTTCCAGATCGGCTGATTAATAACGAATTCACGCATCCACACATTTTGGAAACCCGCCGAACGCGCCGAGTTCCTAAGATAACGCAGGCTGAGAGC
>CAYUOD010000710.1:0-1557 GCA_964446225.1 uncultured Acidimicrobiales bacterium
AGGTAGAGAAGAACTACACGATCGTGCCTACGACCTGCTTCAACTGTGAAGCGGGCTGTGGCCTTGTGGCCTATTTCGACAAAGAGACGAACGAGATTCGCAAGATCGAGGGAAACCCCGAGCATCCCGGCAGTCGTGGCCGTAACTGCGCGAAGGGTCCTGCCACGCTGAATCAGGTCTATGACACCGAGCGGGTGCTCTATCCCATGAAGCGGTCCGGTGAGCGCGGCTCAGGCGAGTGGGAGCGCATCAGTTGGGATCAGGCGCTGGACGAGATCGGCGCCAAGATCCGCACCGCCTTCGATCAGGACCGACGCAATTCGGTCATGTACCACGTCGGCAGGCCCGGGGAGGATGGCTACACCGACCGGGTGCTGAAAGCTTGGGGAGTAGACGGCCACAACAGCCATACCAACATCTGCTCATCGAACGCGCGCATTGGCTACCAGAGTTGGATGGGCCATGACCGTCCGTCCAGTGACTTCGCCAACGCAGAGGTGATCTTTCTCATCTCTGCGCACCTTGAGTCCGGCCACTATTTCAATCCCCACGCACAGCGCATCATTGAGGCTCAGGCGGCCGGGGCGAAGATCATCTGTGTGGACCCGCGTCTCTCCAACACGGGAGCCAAGGCCGACTACTGGCTGCCCACATGGCCAGGCACTGAGCCCTTCCTGCTGCTCGCTATTGCCCGGCTGCTCATAGAGTCCGAAACCTGGAACGCCGACTTTGTGCGCCGCTGGACGAACTGGGAGACCTACCTACGCGAAAAGCACCCGAACCGGCCCGTCGAATGGGAGCAGGTGCGCGCGGCGATGCTCGATGAGTACGAGGACTACACCCCTGAAGCGGCCGAGCAGAAGACCGGAGTCGACGCGGCGACAATTCGCGAGATCGCCGAGCTCATCGGCGAGCACCCAACGAAGTTCGCCTCACATAACTGGCGCGCTGCCGGCGCTGGCAACATGGGCGGCTGGCAGGTCGCCCGCTGTCTGTTCTTCCTGAACGTCTTGACTGGCTCGGTTGCCACTAAAGGCGGCACAGCCGGCAACGGCATGAACAAGTTCAAGCCAGCCGCGCCGATCGGGGCGCCAGGCATTACCAGTTGGAATGAACTGGAATGGCCAGTCGAGTACCCCCTGTCGTACCACGAGATGTCAATCCTGTTGCCTCACTTTCTGAATGAGGGTCGAGGTTCACTGGACGTCTACTTCTCGCGGGTCTACAACCCGATCTGGACGAATCCCGACGGGTTCAGCTGGCTGGAAGCACTGCAGGACGAAGACAAGGTGAAGTGCCATGTCGCGCTCACACCAACCTGGTCAGAGACGTCCTGGTTTGCTGACTACGTACTGCCCATGGGCGTCTCTACAGAGCGCCACGATGTCCACAGCTACGAGACGCATGCTGGTCGCTGGATCGGGTTCCGTCAGTCGGTCTTTCGTAGATACGCGGAGATCCGCAATGGTGGCGAGCTCGGCCCCGATGCCAGGTCCTATGACTACAACCCTGGCGAGGTCTGGGAAGAGAACGAGTTCTGGATTGACCTGAGCTGGC
>CAYUOD010000711.1:0-1556 GCA_964446225.1 uncultured Acidimicrobiales bacterium
TTGAGGGTAAGAAACTGCCGCTTCAAGTGGCAGTGATGGGCTGCGTGGTGAACGGACCAGGGGAAGCCAAGGGGGCGGACCTGGGCATTGCAGCGGGCCGCGCACGAGGGCATCTCTTTGTGCGAGGCAAAGTCGTCAAGGTTGTGCCTGAGGCCGAGATGGCCAGCGCCGTGCTGGAGTGGGCCGAGAAGATCGTGGCCGAGGGGGTCGACTCGGCAATGCGCGACGCCGACGCCGGTGCTGCGGCAGAGGCTGAGGCAGACCGCATGTTGCTGATCGACGACAAGGGCGCCGACGCCAACCACGCAGGCGCAAGGATCGCGGAGATCCGCAAGATTTAGATAGCCGCGCAATCCAAGTACGATCTCTAGCTATGGCCAAAGCTGGAGTACTTACCCCTCAGTCGCAGGATTTTCCCCGTTGGTATCAGGATGTGATTACCAAGGCTGAGCTCGCCGAAAACGGGCCAGTACGCGGGACGATGGTGATTCGTCCGTACGGCTTCGGAATATGGGAGAACATCCAGCGCTCGATGGATGACCTCATTAAGACCAAGGGCGCTGACAACGCATATTTTCCTCTGCTGATTCCGATGTCCTTCTTTGAGAAGGAAGCGTCGCACGTTGAGGGATTCAGCCCGGAGTTGGCGGTTGTCACCCACGGCGGAGGCAAAGAACTTGAAGAGGCGGTCGCCATCCGCCCCACCAGCGAGACCATCATCAACCACTACTTCTCGAAGTGGATTCAGAGCTACCGGGACTTGCCGTTGCTGTTAAACCAGTGGGCGAACGTGGTGCGCTGGGAGATGCGGCCGCGGTTGTTCCTGCGTACCTCTGAGTTCCTCTGGCAAGAGGGTCACACAGCGCATGCCACCCAGGCTGAGGCCAGGACCTACGCGGAGGACATCCTCACAGACGTGTACCGGGCCTGCATGGTTGACATGTTGGCGGTGCCTGTCTTCTCGGGGCGTAAGACCCCCCGTGAGCGATTCGCCGGAGCGATCAATACGGTCTGTGTAGAAGCTCAAATGCGCGACGGCAAAGCGCTGCAGATGGGTACTAGCCACGAATTGGGTCAGAATTTCTCGAAGGCATTCGATACGATGTTCGCGACTGCCGACGGAGGCCGCGACTATGTGTGGCAGACCTCCTGGGGTACATCCACACGTATGGTCGGCGGGCTGATCATGACCCACGGGGATGACAATGGGCTGCGTGTGCCGCCGAATGTAGCTCCGATACAGGTCGTGGTGATGGTCGTACGCGACGAGCCAGCGGTACTTGAGGCGGCGCATCGTATCGTGGACGAACTCCGGGAGTTGGGTGTGCGCGTAAAGCTCGATGACCAGGTGGGGCAGTCCTTTGGGCGGCGTGCGGTGCAGTGGGAAATCAAGGGTGTGCCAGTTCGGATCGAGATCGGTCCCCGGGATCTGGCCGAGGGCAACGGAGTGATCGCGCGCAGAGATACCGACGAGAAAACACCCCATTCGGTGCAAGGCCTCGCAGCAGGAATCCCTGCCCTGCTTACCGAGATTCAGCAGTCACTCTTTGATCAGG
>CAYUOD010000712.1:0-1552 GCA_964446225.1 uncultured Acidimicrobiales bacterium
TTCCCTGATGCCGCAAAGTCCTCCAACTGAATAAACTGGAGACATGGTAAATGCTGTAAAGACCGCTGTGCTGCTCGCTGCGATGGGCGGCATCATCATGTTCGCAGCGCAGATGGTGTTGGGTGGGTCAGCTGGTCTGGTGATCGGTTTCGTGCTCGCCATCGCCATGGTCGGCGGTTCTTACTGGTTCAGCGACAAGCTGGCTATCAAAAGTGCTCGGGCCGTTGAGGTCTCAGAGGCTGATTATCCCGAGTACTACCGCATTGTGCATGAGCTCACCCGCAGGGCCGAAATGCCCATGCCTCGGCTCTTTGTAACTCCCAATCCTCAGCCCAACGCCTTTGCCACAGGCCGCAATCCGAAGCATGCTGCTGTCGCTGTCACCGCTGGCATTTTGCAGGCCTTGACCTGGGATGAGCTGCGTGGCGTGCTTGCTCACGAGCTCTCGCACGTGAAGAACCGAGATATCCTGATCAGCTCTGTGGCGGCTGGCATCGCGATGGTCATCACCTTGATGGCCCGCATCGTGATGTGGGGCGCGTTGTTTGGTGGCGGAGGACGCGACCGGAACATCTGGGGTGAGTTGGCTTTCATGATTCTCGCCCCGGTTGCTGCAGGAATGTTGCAAATGGCGATCAGTCGCAGCCGAGAGTACGAAGCCGATCGCTCCGGAGCGAAGATGCTGCGTGAGGGTGAGTCTCTTGCCAGAGCGCTCGAGAAGCTCGACGTCTACACGGCCCAGATTCCGTCCGAAGTGGCGCCTGAACAGGCAGCGGCCTACATTGCCAATCCGCTACGCGGCCGCAAGGTTGCTTTCGCCGGCCTGTTTGCTTCGCACCCTCCGATGGCGGATCGTGTCGCCCGTCTGCGTGAGGGCGACTGGCGCTAGTCGCCTAGTTACGGAAGTTCTGGAACGCCAGCGGAATCCCGAAGTCGTTTTCTTTGAGCGCAGCCATCGCGCCTTGCAGGTCGTCGCGCTTCTTGGAGGTCACTCGGATCTCTTCGCCCTGAGTCTGTGACTGCATGCCCTTGATCTTGAGGCCCTTGATGAACTTGTTGATTTCGCGGGCCTTTTCCGAGCTGATTCCCGATGTGAGGGTGGCAGTCTGACGGACAGTGGCGCCAGCGGCCTCCTCTACGTTGTTGAACGTGAGGCCTTTGAGGCTGAGCTTGCGTTTTACGAACTTCTCCTCGAGGACCTGGCGGACCGCGGTAAGACGATCTTCAGTAACCGACTTCAGTGTGATCGTGTCATCGGCGAGTTCGATCGATGATCCCGTGTCGCGGAAGTCGTAACGGTTGGCGATTTCTCGGCGGGCCTGGTCGACGGCGTTGACGACCTCTTGTCCATCGAGCTCTGAGACAGCATCAAAACTTGGCATGGTGACCACGCTACTCGGACGGATGTGGCCGAGGGGTATGGCCGCTTGGAGATCCCTGTCAGAGGCGCTATCTTGGACCGCTCTACGGGTCGGTGCCCGAGCGGCCAATGGGAACGGGCTGTAAACCCGTCGGCTTATGCCTACGGAGGTTCGAATCCTCCTCGGCCCAC
>CAYUOD010000713.1:0-1551 GCA_964446225.1 uncultured Acidimicrobiales bacterium
CGTCGGGCTCCAACTGCAGCGCTTCCTCAACGGAGAGTGCGTCGTTTCGATACACCACCGGCTCCGCGCCAAGTTCACCCAGGTACTGCACGAGGTTGTAAACGAACGAGTCGTAGTTGTCGATCACGAGGATGCGCTGGCCCATACCCAAGAGCGTAGAAGCTCAAACCCCCTGGGTGAATCCGTTAACTCACAATCGTGGAGTCAGGCCGGAATGCGGAGATCGCGAACCAGAACGTGTTGATCGCCTCGATCCGCGCAAGCTGATCTCCCTCGTTCGGCCCCGCGACGACGAGCCCGGCGATGTTGTACTGATTACCGAGGTCATCGACGAACTGTTCCTCATCGCTGTCGTCGGCACTGATCTGAACCTCGGTGCCTCCGATCTCGGGGACAAATACGCCAGAGGAACCAACGTCTCGACTCTCAGTTATCTCCTGGGCTTCAAGTGCACTAGCGGTACCCGAGACGTACAGGGCAACGAGGTCCTCCCCGTCAAGGGTGAACTCGGTGACACGGTTCTCGGCCAGCAGTTCGTCTGTGATGACCACCGACTCGTCACCTCGTACCGCAAGCACCCTGGTCTGAGCCTCTAGGCGTCCATCCAACTCACCGTCGAACAGGAATGGATTCGTCTCGATGTTGTCGTAGCCCACATAGGGGTTTCGTCCATAGTCCCGGGTGAAGCCTGTCTCTCTGGTGAGCACCTTTGCCTCAGGGCCGAATGCCTCAAGAAAGTCGGCCCAGCCCATCGTTGACATCGGGATGAACTCCAGCTCTTCGCCAATCAGCGTGCCAACAACAGCCCTGCCGTCGAAGTGGGTCCAAAGCGACTCTGTCTGGCGGTCGTACATCACCAACGACGAGTTGTAGAGACTGCCCGAGGTGCCAAAGTCGACTTCGGTACCATCAGAAAGCCGACCAACGTATGCGATGGCCGTGTTACAAAGCGGACAGTAGGAGATCGTGACGGGTTCTCCGTCGAAGCGATCGTTGACGATCTCATGCCAAACCATGATCTGCACGGGATAGGCCCGAGTCTCATCCCCGACAGTGACGGCCAGCACCGGCTGATTGTCCTCAAGGAAGTCCACTTCTCCGGCCGCAATGAAGATCGGATCGTCGACGGGCGGAATGCCATCAGGCGGTGGGCCGCCCGACAGGATGCGATCCAGTGGAATCAGCGGCTCAGCGAACTCCGCGGCGTTCGGATTGGTCAGAGCCGAGATGATGCCGGAGTCGTCACTCTCAGAGCTCGTGTCGGCGTCCTCGGGGTCCTCAGAGTCCTCGCCCTGTGTCTGGTCATCAGCATCGTCTGAAGAGCTCGAGGACTCTGAGGAGGAGCCGCCAGAGGAGGCGGGGGATCCGTCATCATCGCCACTGCTGTTCGCGCAGGACGCCAGAATCAAAGCAACGGTGAACAGGATCGCAAGGGTGCGTTTCATACCAAGACAACCGATCCAGACGCGAAGTTGTTCCCGTGGCAGACAAGGGCGAGGAAATATCGTAAGATTCGCTTATGGCCAAGCAGAAAAAGGGTGGTGGCCGCGT
>CAYUOD010000714.1:0-1548 GCA_964446225.1 uncultured Acidimicrobiales bacterium
TGCAGCGGTTCCGCTGCCAGCTCATCGCTGCGGGAGTACCAGACAGTGCGGTCGTCCAGTGACCCATACTGGCGCGCAAAGTCAGCAACGAGGGTTGTCTTTCCGATTCCCGCCTCCCCGGCCACGAGCACCACGCCCAGTCGCCCATCCGCGACCACGCTGTCGGCCGCAGCGGCGATCGTGGCGAGTTCGCGCTCTCGGCCGAGAGACGCAGTTGCGCCCAGCAACGGATCGGCCAACTGCGGCGGCTCCGGCCAAGAGACACCTCGTCGACCCGTCAGCAACGAGTCATCGCTATCGGACCGTGGCTCGTCGTTTTGGCGGCGACCATCCCACCCGGCCACCACACGCTGCTCGATTTCGTCCAGGGCCACTGAAGGCTCGAGGCCGACCTCATCGGCGAGGAGTTGCCGGTAGGCGGAGTACACACGTAGGGCCTCGGTGCGGCGGCCTGCCATGGCAAGTGCTCGGATCAACAGACCGCGCGGACGATCGCGGTATGGATGATCAATCGTATGAGCCTCGAGCACTCCAATGGCCTCGTCGACACGGTTGTGGTCGATCAGGGCCTCAGCCAACGATTCAACGATCGACGCACGCAACTCGTCGAGCCGGCCAGCGGCGGCAACTGCCCAGGGTTCATCGGCGAACTCGGCGATTGACGGACCGTCCCACCGGTCGAGGAGTGCTGCTAGGTCCGCTGGGTCATGGGCCGCGACGCCGAATTCAGTTTCGGCGAGCGTCGCGTCGACCGTCGCGTCGAGCTGATAGCCCGTGGCGCACGTGCGCAAGACCTGATCTCCGGCCACTTTCCGCAGGCGGGCGACGGATTGCCGCAAGGCGCCCGGCGTCACTTCGAGGACCCCGCACAACCATTCCGAGCGCACTGGGCGAGGCGCATGAATCGCAAGCGCCGCGAGCAGCCTTCTCTGGCTCGTGCTCGGCAGATCGACGACATCATCTGTTCGTACGATCTGCACCTGACCCAGAATCCGAGCCACGGCAGTTGTTCCCGACATTCAGTAAGTATCGCTGACCGGAGCCGCTGCTGCCGGGTTTCGTAGATGACGCGCGGATGACGCGCTGCCAGCCTCATGATGGGGTCCAAGCCGACCCATGTACACAACGACAGACGAGTCGGCGAGGAGGAAGACCAGATGATCCAGGTAACCGGTATCTACGACAAGGCTGCTTCGCATGGGTGAACTTCGGATCTACACGACGTTTCCGAACATCCCGCCCGAGAATCTCGAGGGATTCAAGAAGCTGGTCTCCGAGGCCGTGGCCATCGCAACTGGCGACAAGGACACGCTCCGCTACGACTATTTCCTCAGCGCTGACGGGACGAAGTGCGCCTCATTCCATGTGCATACGAGCTCAGAAGCCCTCCTCGCTCATATCGGCAATGTGGGTGAGCTGCTCGGTCCGATGGTCGAACTCGGTGGAGGCGTTGAGGTCGTGGTACTCGGCGACCCCTCTGCCGAGTTGCTCGAGGCCACTGCGGCGTTCGAACCACAGGTGTACGCCTACCTCGACGGCAAGTAGCGC
>CAYUOD010000715.1:0-1548 GCA_964446225.1 uncultured Acidimicrobiales bacterium
TAACTCGTGAGATGGATGAGTCGCCATACTTTGCGCGGAAGATGTTTCATCATCAACGATGAGATCTGGATTGCGACGAGCAGATACGTGGCCACGATGCCAATGGCGACCGCGCCCGGCCGCCACCGTGACGCGAATGGAACAAGCAGTTCGCGCAGCCCAAAGGGAATTTGGGTGTCGAGGAGAAGTGCTGCCATGTGCACGCCCACGAAGGCGACCGTGAGTGCTCCCAGGTATTTGTGAAGGTCAAGCGTCCAACGCAGTGTCGGGCGACCTTCCATGATTCGTGAGCTGTACAACAGGCCCCAGATGATTGACGCGGCCGCTAGGCCGAACGAGACGAGGCCGCTCGCCCGTGCGGTGTACCACCAGATCTGATCGGTCATGCCGCGACCTCCGTTGAGATCACGTAGCGCTCGAATCCACTGAGGTAGGTCACTGTGTTGTCCGCGTCCACGACGAGTGCACTGCAGGCGTCGCTCTCTGTGAGGAGCGCGGATGGCCTCACGAGCTTCTTGGTCATTGCCTCAGCCCACCATGCTTCTGTAGCTATGCAGGTCACCAGCTGATTACATGCGCGGATTGGCCTCAGCGTGTCGGGATCGATGAGGTGGTGCTGTTGTTGTCCGTTCTTCTGCCATCTCCGGCGCGTGGGAGTGCTCGTCGCGACTGCTCCTTCTTTCATGGCAATCGTCAGGCGCGGGGCGCCGGGAGCGGAAGGTTCGTCGAGCTCCACGGCCCAGAACTCGCCGTCTGGGGGAGTGCCGATCATGCGCATATCCCCGCCGACGTTTACGAGCACGCCACCGGCGCCCTCAGCGATGATCTCGTTGGCGACAAGATCGGCTGCGAACCCCTTCCCTATGCCGCCAGCATCGAAGGAGTTATTGGGGCCGAGATCGATCGTCTGGGAGTCGGCGTCGATAGAGATCTTGGGGCAGCCCCCGCGTTGCGGGTTCGTTCTGGACGCTGCTGTTTCGGGCGCAAGCTCATCGAAGTTGCGGTCGTAGCCAGCGGCCTCGAGAGCGGGCAGGATCGTTGGATCAAACGCCCCGCTCGTGAGCTGCCATGCCTTTACTGCCTGCTGTACGAGGCGGATTGTTTCTGGAGCCACTGGCGTGGCGCCGTGGTGTGCCCGGTTCAGCCGTGAGATGTCGCTGTCTGGCAGGAAGCGGCTCCAAAGCTGCTCCAGGTGATCCAACCGTCCCGCTGCTCGTTCAATGAGCTTCTGGTCGCCGTTGACGACCATGACGTGGCTCCAGGTGCCCATCACCGAGGTGCGGGTGGAGTGGACTTCTCGTTCAGTCATTTTCAGCTCCCACGCGTTTTGGTGGAGGGTTTCGTTTGTTGAGCCTGGGCAGTGGGTGGCTCCGGGCGCTTGACCTGCAAGACGACCGGTTCTCCGGGCTGTTGGGCCTGCACAACAACGACCTGTTCGATGACTGGTGGAGGGGCAGCGCCATTGGCCTGGGTGGCCATCGCCCCGACGAATCCGAGCGTCAGAGCAATGCTGAAGCCGGTGACTACGCGCTTGGCTCCTCGGGCGGG
>CAYUOD010000716.1:0-1541 GCA_964446225.1 uncultured Acidimicrobiales bacterium
GCCGATTTCTGTAAACCTATGCATGTGATTTCTGTGACGCCAGACGGACTCCGCGAGGTTGCCGCACACGTTGAGGCGATCGCGACTTCTGAGGGTCTGCACGCTCATGCCCGTTCAGTGCGGATGCGGCTGGACCGCCAATGAGTCGTCCACAAATTCGGCCTGATCTGCGCGCTCTGAGCGGATATTTCTCGCCTCAGATTGATGTCGAGGTGCGGCTCAACACCAACGAGTCGCCGTTTCCGCCTCCTCAGGGTTATGACTTGGCAGTCGCTGACGCGCTCAAGGAACTGAGGTGGAATCGTTATCCTGATCGGGCCATTAGCGCACTGCGGTCTGATCTTGGACGACTCCACGGAGTTGGTTCGGATCAGATCTTCGTAGCTAACGGGTCCAACGAGGGGCTCCAGGCCTTGATGCTGGCCTTCGGCGGACATGGCAGATCGGCTCTCACGTTTGAGCCGACCTACGCGCTCCACGCGCATATCTCCCGGATCACCGGCACCACTGTTCATCAGCAGTCCCGCGACGCGGATTTCGCAATCGACCAGGCTGCCGCGCTTGACTTCATTGGGGCCGAGCAACCTGATGTGGTGTTTCTCTGCTCGCCCAACAACCCTTCCGGGCTGCCCGAGAGTCCTGCACTCATTGGAGCAGTCATCGCTGCTGCCTCGGGCGTTGTGGTCGTGGATGAGGCATACGGACAGTTCGCTGAGTTCTCTGCCGCCACGTTGCTTGAGGATGACATCCCGCTCGTTATTGCGCGCACGTTTTCAAAGACCTGGGCCATGGCTGCGGCTCGTCTTGGGTACCTGATCGCACCTGCCTGGCTTGTTGCCGAGCTTGAGAAAGTGATCTTGCCGTACCACGTCGACACTTTGTCTCAGGTGGCGGGACGCATCGCGTTGCGCTTCGATGATGAGATGCAGGAACGGGTTGCGCTGCTCACTGCTGAACGGGACCGTATCTCGGTCGGCATCGCACAGCTCGGCTCCCATGTCTGGCCGTCGCAGGCGAATTTCGTGCTTTTCAGACCCGCCGCTGGCAGGGGAGAGGCAGTATGGCAGAGCCTTGTCGATCAGTCGGTGCTGGTTCGCAACTGTTCAACCTGGCCCGGACTCGCTGGCTGCCTCAGGGTTACCGTCGGGACCGCGGCTGAGAACAACCGGTTCCTCGAGGCACTTGAGATTTCGCTAGCGGACCAAGGAGGCGTACGTGAGTAACCGCTCGGCAACCATAGAGCGCAAGACAGCAGAAACCGATATCCACCTGGAGCTGTGTGTCGATGGCTCAGGTGTCATTTCGGCGAAGACGGGTCTGCCTTTCTTTGACCACATGCTGAATCAGCTCGCCAAACACGGCGGCATGGACCTGGATCTCACCTGCGCTGGTGACCTGCACATTGACGCTCACCACACCGTCGAGGACGTGGGTATCGCCTTCGGAGATGCTCTCAAGAAGGCACTTGGTGACAAGCGGGGCGTGCGGCGTTTCGCTGACACGCGGGTACCCCTGGATGAGGCTCTCGTGGCGGTCGCTCT
>CAYUOD010000717.1:0-1536 GCA_964446225.1 uncultured Acidimicrobiales bacterium
TCGGCTTCCTGGGCGATATCCCAGTTCTTAACTGGTTCGATTTTGCGATCTCGGGGACCAGAATGATGGTGTTCGTGGTGTCCGGGGTCTCCTTTGCCGTGCTGTGGTTTCTCGTCGAACGCACCAAGACCGGCAAGGCCATGCGTGCAGTGGCCGAGGACAAAGAGATTGCCTCATTGATGGGCATCAACGTGGATCGCATCATCGTGCTGACCTTCGGTGTTGGCGGCGCGATGGCCGGAGTTGCTGGCATTATGTGGGGCCTCACCTTCCGCAGCATTACCCACGTCACAGGATTTCTCCCTGGCATCAAGGCCTTTACCGCTGCGGTGGTCGGCGGTGTCGGCAACCTCGGCGGCGCTATGGCAGGTGGCATTGGACTCGGCACTGTCGAGTCGATGGCTCCTCTCATGATTCTGGAGCCGCTCGGTGTTGGTAGCCCGTCGCAGCTCCGTGATCTTGTGGCATTCACGGCTCTGGTCGTTGTGCTTCTGTTCAAACCCACCGGTCTCTTCGGAGAGAAGTTGAGCGCGGAGGATCGAACATGACCAATGCAGCGATTGCTCCTGTTGGCGTGACTACGAGATCCGTCGTAGACCAGGACTGGAAGCGCCTTGCCGGTACCGGTGGAATTGGCGCTTTCACCCTGATCTTCATAGCTCTGGTTGGCATGCCGCTGGCATTGGACTCCAAGCTGGTGATCGCCGGACTACTGAGCCTGGGCTATCTCTCTTTGCTGTGGGTGCCTCTTGCCGCGGGCATGGCGTCGGCCTCCGAACTGGTCTTGGAGGGGATGGCAGCACCCAAGCGGGGTGCGCGCGAGCTTGTTGGCGGGGCAATTGTGGGCCTCATCTCAGGACTCGGCATCACGCTGCTGATGGCGCTCATCGACTCGTTTGATCTGCGGGACCCTCTGATCTGGTGGAGCGACCAGAACAACGAGTTCCTCGCATTCCCCGGGTTCAGTGTCTCTGAAGGCATGGTGCTCTGGCCGATTATCGGGGCGAGTCTCGGTTTCCTTGGCGCAGCCCTTGCAATCGCGCCGATCAGAATCCGTAAAGCGGTCATTGCGGCGCTATTTGGGGTCCTCACGATGGCGATTCTTGAGCTTGCGATAAGCGACATCTTCACCACCGACAGCTTTCTTACCCGCGTTATTGATCTGGAGTTTCTTGACGACTTCTTCTACGACAAGAACGGTGGGGTGACGACTCCAGGGGCGATTCTCATAGCTGCTTTGGCCGTGGCCTGGTCAGCAGGAGTCAGCCAACAGATCACCAAGACCCGTGTACGAGTGGCGGCCCAGGAGCCGACCAAGAAGCGGCGAACACTCTTGATCTCATACGTCATGTTGGCGTTCTTGTTTATGATTATGCCGCTGCTGTTCGGCAAGATCATGAACGAACTGCTCGCCAACGTGGGTCTGTTCGTTCTGCTTGCGCTCGGCCTGAACATCGTGGTCGGTCTGGCAGGCATGGTGGACCTTGGCTACGTGGCGTTCTTCGCTGTCGGCGGCTACACGACGGCGGTGCTGAC
>CAYUOD010000718.1:0-1533 GCA_964446225.1 uncultured Acidimicrobiales bacterium
TCGGCGACCCCTCCGGCACGGGCTTCGACCGGAACTCCATCCACGGCACGCCGATCCAACGACAGGATTCGTTCAAGGACGGACACGACAACGGCGCGGCGGCCTGCCTGCTCTACTCCTAATCCGTGAAGCGTCGCCTGGTTCCCTGGGAGGGAACCAGGCGACGCTTCACCGAGGAGTTGGGTCAGTCGCGGGGGTCAATCGGCGTGATCGTGCCCAAGGCCATCTCGATGGCTTCGCCCGCATTGAGGCAGAGATCCTCGCGATAGCGGCCCCCTACGACCTGCACGCCTTGGGGCAAGCCCCCGGACACCCCCACTGGCACGGCAACGCTGGGCAGACCAAGCAGGTTCATGACCACGGTGAAGCGGATCAGGTCCATGACATTCTCACCGTTCTCGGGGCTGGCGATGTCATAGCCGTGGGGGAACTGCAGACCAGTCCAACCGGGACCAAGAACAATCTGATGCTCAGCCTGAAATGCCGCCCACTTTCGAGCAAGCACGTGGCGTCTCACGTGGAGTGCGAGCAATGCCTGCGCATCGAGATCGGAGAATACGGCTGCGGACTGGTCGAGCACCACGATTGCATCGGGACCCATCACCATGCGCAGAATATCGGCGTTTGCGGACAAGTCTGTCTGTAGCCAGTCAGCCCAGATATCCAGCCCCTCCTCCAGCTCAGGAGGGGCCACCTGAACCACGTCGTAGCCGGCATCGGCCAACGCATCCGCCGCTCGCTGAACACCCTCAACGACCGATGGATGCGTCGGCCCGCCCGCAGGCTCGGCAACCACGGCAACCCGGACCGGGCCCTGCACTGGCGGCCCCTCAAGGGGTAGCGGCATGCTCCACGGATCGCGGACATGCTCACCCGCCAGCACCGAATAGGCCAGGCGCAGATCCGCAACGTGACGCGCCATAGGACCCTGCACGGACATCAGTTGGCCAGCCAACGAGGGGCTGGATGGCTCTACCGAAGCAGCGCGCGGAATCCGTCCAAAGCTCGGCTTGAGCGCAGTAATGCCGCAGCAGAAAGCCGGGTTCCTGAGTGAGCCGCCGATGTCGTTGCCAAGCCCTATCGGCGTCATACCCGATGCGAGCGCCGAGCCTTCACCACCTGAGCTTCCGCCCGCTGTGAGGCCCTGACGCCAAGGATTATGGGTCGCACCGTGGAGCTGACTCTCGGTGTTCACTCGCAAACCAAGGTCGGGCATGTTCGTTCGAGACAGAGCAATCGCCCCCGCTCCGACCATGCGCTCAACACAGGGATCGTTCTGATCCGGGAATGCTTCAGCAAAGAAGCTGACGCCCTGAGTGGTAGGACTCCCCACGACGTCAATGTTGTCCTTGGTGCTGAACGGAACGCCGTGGAACGGTCCGAGATCCGCCCCCTGGGCGACCGCCTCGTCGGCGGCGTCGGCGGCGCTCCTGGCAGAATCGCTGAGCACCAGCGTCACCGCATTGAGCCTGGGATTGACCTCTTCGATGCGGTCAATGTGTGCGTCAACGACCTGCCGACTTGAGAACTCGC
>CAYUOD010000719.1:0-1533 GCA_964446225.1 uncultured Acidimicrobiales bacterium
GTGGTGGGCGGTCGTTGCCATAGCTGATCCCCTCAGTCGTGGTGGGTTCACTGAGCGTCCCTCAACCTCAGTGAACCTACAATGAGCTAAATGTACGGTCTTTCGGAGTGCCGGTCAAGCGGGAACGAGCAACTGGCCGTCGCGGGCCTAGATCGCTGCAGGACGAAGCTCACTGCGGGATCCAGCGGACCATTCCGTGACAAAGCGATATCGATCGCCGCGCACGATCGTGGTGCGCCATTCAATGGCAACGCCGTCACGGGTCCCGAGGCGTTCCAGGAAGAACGCCGCATCGGATTTTCGTGTCCGGAGCTTGGCTCGATCGGCTGGGGTGGGCACAATCGGCGACAATCTCTCCCAGCCCTGATTGGGAACGGGAATGTCAGCGGCCGCGAGTTCGGTATACAACGCCGTGTGAGTCCAGTCGATGTCCAGAAGCGGGCGGGCCACCTTCGCTGGAAGCCAGGCTCGGTCGATTGCAAGAGGCTCAGCGCCAGCACTACGCAACCGCGATAGCAGAACGAGTTCCTCGTCTTCATCAAGCTTGAGATGCATGGCGGCTACCGAATCGGTGACCACCTCTAGTGCAAGAACTTCACTGGTCTGCTCGACACCAGTGGATTCCACCGACTGAAACAGGCTATAGAGCGTGCCCAGTGACTGCTCGAACTCGGAGCGATTTACGACAGTGCCGCGACCCCGCTCTCTGCGCAGAACGCCCGCCTTGTTGAGATGGCGCACTCCCTCACGGACGGTGTGCCGGCTCACGGCGTACTGCTGCGTGAGCTCATTATCGGTCGGGAAACCGTCATCGAACTCTCCCGCATCCAGACGGCGCCGCAACTCGGCCTCAAGCTGAGCCCACAGCGGCATGGGACTTTGCCGATCCAACGCATTGGCACTCATCGTCTACCTCGCTGCTCGTCCGTACTTCGATGCTCCATAGCTCCAAAGTATGCCCCATGGTACATCCGTTGTGCCAAACCTCCGTTTGTACGTTCAATCAGATCACTCGTCAAGGGTGGGAGAATGCTGCGCCAGCGTTCTACTCAGCGGTCCGCACGAACACCGTCGCCTGAAGCGCTACCACCGTAAGCCCCGCCACCAGGAACGGAATGCGGAACCAGTCGAGGTTTGGCAATGGCGCCTTATGGAACGACACGGTGAAGTGGATAAACAAGAAGTAGCTACCGTGCAGCAACGCAAGGACAAGGACCGTTTGAGCAAGACGATGTAGCCAACTCCACGCGGGTCGACCCAATCGGCGAAGCGCGTAGTCAGAGGAGGTCGCGGCAAGGATAAGTGCCAACAGCAACGCGACGGTGCCTATGAGATTGGCGAGACCAAAACCGGGCTCAAGGCGAGCCTCTCTGCCCAGTTGCGGTATGAACTCGTAGCCCAGGAATCTGCGCAGGCTCCACTGCGTCCAACCGTTGAAGATCAGTACGGCATGCACACTCGCCGTCAGCGCGAACCAGATTCCGATCTGGCGCCTCCAACGCAACCACGAACGCGTCGCCGGTACCAGTTTCG
>CAYUOD010000720.1:0-1531 GCA_964446225.1 uncultured Acidimicrobiales bacterium
TACCAAGCACCTTTAGATTTAAAATCTTCAAGCGTACTTTTCATTTCAGCAGCAATTTCATCATTGTAATCACCGCTTTCATTTAAGCTTTCAAGAAAGTCTGATTTTTCTGAGCGAACATAAGCAAGCATTGCTGCTTCAAAATCACCCACTTTGGCTACTTCAACATCATCAATAAAGCCTTCGTTAGCGGCAAACAATGTAAATGCAAGCTCACCCGTTTTTAAAGGAGAATACTGCTTCTGGGTCATCAATGCTGTTACACGTTCACCGCGCTCAAGTTGCTTTCTTGTACCTTCGTCCAAGTCAGAAGCAAACTGCGAAAATGCCGCCAATTCACGATACTGAGCTAAATCTAGACGAATACCACCACCTAGTTTTTTAATGATCTTAGTCTGTGCCGCACCACCCACTCGTGATACTGAAAGACCTGCATCAATTGCTGGACGATTACCTGAGTTAAACAAATCAGTATCTAAGAAAATCTGACCATCAGTAATCGAAATTACGTTTGTAGGTACAAATGCAGATACATCACCTTCTTGCGTCTCAATAATTGGATAAGCTGTCAAAGAACCTGTTTTACCTTTTACCTTACCTTTAGTGTAACGCTCAACATACTCAGCATTTACACGCGAAGAGCGCTCTAATAAACGCGAATGTAAAAAGAAAACATCACCAGGGTACGCTTCACGACCTGGAGGACGACGTAGTAATAGCGATACTTGACGATATGCCCAAGCCTGCTTAGTTAAATCATCATAGATAATCAAAGCATCTTCGCCGTTATCACGGAAGTATTCACCCATTGCACAACCAGCATAAGGTGCAAGATATTGCATAGATGCTGGATCAGATGCATTAGCCGCAACAACAATGGTGTAATCCATAGCACCATACTCTTCAAGCTTGCGCACAACACCTGCTACCGATGATGCTTTTTGACCAACAGCAACATAAATACATTTAACGTCTTTACCTTTTTGATTGATAATCGCATCAATCGCAACGGCTGTTTTACCTGTTTGACGATCACCGATAATCAATTCACGTTGACCACGACCAACTGGCACCATCGAATCAAGTGCTTTGATCCCTGTTTCCATTGGCTCATCAACTGACTTACGCTCAATTACACCTGGCGCTTGACGCTCGATAGGATTCATTGATTTTGTATCAACAGGACCTTTACCATCAATTGGAGCACCGAGCGAGTCAACAACGCGCCCCATAAGCTCTGGGCCTACAGGAACATCAAGAATTCTACCCGTACATTTAGCGGTATCACCTTCTGTAATGCCTTTGTAATCACCAAGAACTACTGCGCCGACTGAGTCACGTTCTAAGTTTAACGCTAGACCATAGGCACCATTTGAGAATTCAATCATTTCACCTGACATAACATCAGATAAACCGTGAATACGCACGATACCATCCATGATAGATACGATTGTACCTTCTGTACGAGCTTCAGCTTCTGTATCGAAGCCATCAATACGCTTCTTTATTAGATCACTGATTTCTGTTGGGT
>CAYUOD010000721.1:0-1530 GCA_964446225.1 uncultured Acidimicrobiales bacterium
ACTTCGGTGACCTGCCCGGGCTGGGCATTGTGCCCAATGGCAGGATCGTGGCTTCGGCGGCGACACCAACAGGCAAGGGCTACTACATGCTCGGCGCCGACGGCGGAGTATTCGCCTTCGGTGACGCCAAGTTCAGTGGCTCGATTCCCGGGGTCTTGCCAGGTGTCGAGTTGGCCTGCCCGATAGTTGGACTGGTACCGGTGCCCACCGGTGACGGCTACTGGCTTGTCGCGTGCGACGGCGGAGTATTCGCATTCGGTGACGCCTACTTCGTCGGATCGTTGCCCGGGGTGCTGCCTGCAGGGACGACGCTCAACCAGCCAGTAAACGGGATGGTGCCCTTCGCTGACGGTTACCTGATGGTGGCGAGCGATGGTGGTGTCTTCAACTTCAGTAGCCAGGCCTTCTTTGGAAGTCTTGGCGACTCGGTGCAGAACAGTCCCATCATCGCAATCGCCGCCTTTGCTGGCTAGCGAAGCTGCGGGGGAGCAGATTGTCTTTTCTTACTCGGCGAGGACCTTGTAAAGCCGTTGGCGCGTCTCGGTGAGGATCTCGGTGGCTGCTTCAACCTGCTCTGGTGTTCCAACCTGTGCCACCTGCTTGATGGCCGCGACGACACTTTGCGTGGTCTTGCGCATCGTGACGAACTGAGCGTCTCCTGCGAGGGCTTCCCAGGGGGGAGGAGCCGTGGTCTCTTCGTTGGTCACGCTGCCGGATTCGGTGAGGCTGAATGTCTTTCGGCCACCCTCGTCATTGCTTGACACGAGTCCTTCGTCCGCAAGTTGTTGCAGTGTCGGATAGATCGAGCCAGCGCTTGGTTGCCAGGCGCCCTCGGAGCGATCTTTGAGCTCTTGCATGATCTGGTAGCCGTGCATGGGCTCTTCGGCGAGCAGGGCGAGAATGCCTATGCGCACGTCGCCGCGGCTGACCTTGCCATGGCGATGTCCGCGGCCGCCACCTGAGCGGCCCCTGCTTCGGCCGCCACCTGGGCGGCCTTTGCCTCGACCCCCACCCCCGCCACGGCGTGGGCCATCGTCGAAGGAACCCTCAATGTTGTCTTGATCTTGTATGTGATGCCTGTTCATGGCGATTTCTTTCGGTTTGATTATCCGAGACGTTCTATCTCGGTACACTCACGATATATCGCGATGCAACAAAACGCAACCCGTTGAGCAAATATCTTGACCATAGTCAGATAACCGTTTAGTTTTCTCGTTATGCTCGATGCTGGCCTGGAACCTGACACGGAACTCGATCTTGAGCGTGTTCTCAAGGCACTCGCAAGCGCGCGACGGCTGCAGATTCTGGAGTGGCTGAAGAATCCCGAGGCGCATTTCCCAACTCAGGTGCATGGTGATCCCATCGAGCACGGCGCCTGCAACCAGTTCATCACCGACAAACTCGGCGTGAGCCAGCCAGCAGCATCCCGCCATCTGCGACTGCTCGCAGATGCGGGGCTCTTGATAGCAACCCCGCGCAAGGGTTGGACCTACTACCGCCGCAACGAAGCGGCTCTCGATCAAACCAAGC
>CAYUOD010000722.1:0-1526 GCA_964446225.1 uncultured Acidimicrobiales bacterium
TAGACCGGCTCATCGACGATGTCGGTGGCGATAGATTCGCTGTCGACGTTTGCTGGGTTGTTCCCCGCGTTGGCGGTTGCGGTCGCCTCGATGCCCTGATTTACGAGCTCGTTTACTTCCCTGCCCGTAATCGTTTCTTGTTCAAGCAGCGCCTCAGCGATGAGGTCCAGCCCGCGTCGATGGTCGATCAGCAACTGCCTGGCCCGCTCCTCTTGGGCACCGAGGATCTTGCGCGTTTCTGCATCGATGAGTGTTGCGGTTTGCTCGCTGTATTCACGGCTCGACATGAGCCCTTCGCCGAGGAAGACCTCCTGGTTGCCGCCCCATGCGATGGGGCCGAGCTCGTCGGACATTCCCCACTCACGCACCATCTTGGTCGCAAGCTCTGTTCCGCGAACCAGGTCGTTGCTGGCACCCGTGGAGGAGACACCATAGATGATCTCCTCGGCCATACGACCGCCCATCATCACGGCCAGCGTGTCTTCGATGTAATCCCTACGGTAGCTGTGGCGTTCCTCTGGGAGCTGCTGTGTGACGCCCAGAGCCTGACCGGTGGGCAGGATGGTGACCTTGTGTACGGGGTCGGCGTGGTGCAGCACAGTGGCGAGGAGGGCATGGCCACCTTCGTGGTAGGCCGTTGCTTCTTTCTCGTCCTGAGTCATTGCCACCGACTCGCGCCGTTGGCCCATGAGGATGCGGTCTCTGGCGTTCTCGAAATCGCTGTTGTTGATACGGTCTGACCCGTTTCGAACAGCGTGGAGCGCGGCCTCGTTGACGAGGTTTGCGAGATCGGCACCGCTCATACCCGGAGTGCCCTTGGCCATGGTCTCAAGATCGATGGAGGTGCTCATCTTCTTGTCTCGTGAGTGCACCTTGAGAATCGCCAGGCGCTCTGAGACCTCGGGGAGGGGAACGACGACCTGGCGATCGAATCGTCCGGGGCGTAGCAGGGCGGGGTCGAGTACGTCAGGGCGGTTGGTGGCGGCCATCATGACGATGCTCTCGGTGGCTTCGAAACCATCCATTTCGGCGAGCATCTGGTTGAGCGTCTGCTCACGTTCGTCGTGGCCACCGCCCATACCGGCACCACGTTTGCGGCCGATGGAGTCAATCTCATCGATGAAGATGATTGCGCTTCCGAGCTTGCGGGCCGTCTCGAACAGGTCGCGTACCCGCGATGCGCCAACACCGACAAACATCTCCATGAAGTCGGAACCGGTGACAGAAAGGAATGGCACGCCGGCTTCTCCGGCGACCGCCCGGGCAATGAGTGTCTTGCCGGTGCCCGGCGGGCCTACGAGCAGTACACCCTTTGGAATGCGGGCACCAATGGCTGCGAAGCGTTCTGGCTCCTTCAGGAAGTCGACTACTTCGCGGATTTCCTGCTTAACACCCTCGTACCCCGCAATGTCAGAGAACGTTGTGCCTGGGCGTTCGGTGTCGTAGGCCTTCGCCTTCGAGCGCCCGATGCTCATTATTCCGCCCATCTGACCCTGGGCCCTGCGCTGGATCCAGATGAAGAAGCC
>CAYUOD010000723.1:0-1523 GCA_964446225.1 uncultured Acidimicrobiales bacterium
CACTGCGTCAGGACGGACTGGCCAAGGCGTCTCAGGGCCGCACCAGCCTTGAAGAAGTCACACGGGTGACCCCGGCGGACTAGCGCTACCTCCGGCGCCGCCTGAGCAGAAGCCAGAGCACAAAGAGCCCAATGACCACGGGCGCAACTCGCTTCACTATGGGCAGGCCAGCCGCGCCCACAATGTTCACGGCCTCAGGCTCGGGCATGTCGATCTGGCGCGGTCCCCCGGATGCGGCGGCGACTGACGCGGCCTCGATCGTCGGCTCAGCAGACTCGCCATCAGCTGGAGCAAGAATCTTTGTCTCAAGGCACTCCACGAATTGCAGGAGCAGCTTCTCTGTCACGTCGGCCATAATGCCGCGACCGAACTGGGCCACCTTGCCGGTCACCTTGAGGTCGGTCACTACCAACACCTGAGTACCGTCGCCATCGGCGGTCAACTTCATCGACACCTCAGCAGCGGCGTTCCCCTGACCTCGGGTATCTCTGCCAGCGGCCTTCAGTACGGCGCTATAGTTCTCGGCATCCAGCTCGACCCACTCGCCTTTGCCCTGATACTGGGCGGTAATGGCGCCCAGCTTGATCTTGACCTTGCCTTTGAAAGCGTCGCCGTCGATCTCGGTGAGTTGAGCGCCAGGCATACAAGGCGCAATCAACTCGGCGTCGGTAAGTACCTTCCACGCCTCGTCGATCGGCACGCCGACTCTGAACTCGTTGGTTAGATCCATTTCGAAAGGTCCTCCACGACATCAATGTCATTCGGATTGCCAGCACACGTTATCCGCTCGACACCACGACTCCTGCCCCGGACCAACTCACGCGCACCGAGGTCGCCCTCGGTGGGAAGTTCGTTCCAGATCTGAGCTTCCAGACGGATCGGATGACCTGGCTGGCCGTCGTAACTGGCGGTCGCCAGTGGTTGAGAGGAAGCGGCCAGCGCGTTCCAGGCAGTAGGAGAAATACCGGGTTGATCTCCCAGTGCTATGACAATGGCATCGCATTCGAGCGCTCTGGCGTGCTCTACGGCTACAGCCAGCGAGCCAGACTGTCCCGCTTCCCAATCTGGATTATCCAGAATGGTGATCTCTCCCGGTATGAGACCCGTAAGGGATTCAGCACCCACCACAATCGCCCGATGCTGCAGCTGAGATGCGCGGAGAGCTTCGCATGCGTGCTCAATAACAGTGCGCTGGCCAAGCCTGGCCTTCAGCTTGTGTGTAGGACCGTCGTACCGCGAACCGGCGCCGGCTGCGAGGATTACACCCAGAACGCTTGCCATCAGGAGTGGATCGGTCCGTCACCGGTACGCAGAGACGGGGCGACACGCCCCGTGCGCAGCGCAATAATCTCCGCGCACACCGCCACAGCTGTTTCTTCGGGGGTGCGACCACCAATATCCAGACCTATCGGGGCCATGATGCGCGCGAGCTGGCTGTCTGTGACGCCTTCTTCTCGCAGCCGGGCCGAACGTTTGGCATGCGTATTCCGGGATCCCATCGCCCCGATGTACCCGACGTTCGT
>CAYUOD010000724.1:0-1509 GCA_964446225.1 uncultured Acidimicrobiales bacterium
CTTGCGCCCTGCTGTGGTTCGGTGAAGATGCGTGCGTCCATGACCCTTGACGCTACCGGCTGGATCGGCTCGTCTGTGAGGCGTCACCTCATTGCTGTGAGCGCCATCAGGTTACGCCTCACCCCCAGGGACGACTCACCTAACGGGCCTTGTCTTGCGCGGAAGACTCGCGGAGTCTTCGGAATGCCGGGCTAGCCGTTGTACTGGCCGTAGACGTGGTCGATCTTGAGGCGTACGACGCAACGCTCGTCGGCGACCATTGCCTCGTGGAATTCACTGGGATCCGGGTGCTTGTCGCCGGTGACCTTCTCCCAGACCTCAAGTAGTTCGAGCCCGGCCGCGTCGCCGGGGGTTGTGGTGATGTCGGTCAGCGTTGCTTCTCCGTCGGCCACGACGAACTCCCAGAAGGAGTCTGACGGGACATACAGCGTGCAGCGAGAATCCCGCCTGATGTTGGCCGTTTTGGCCCGGGTGGCGGTCACCGAGACTCGAGCCACACCCTCGTCATAGGTGTACACGATGTTCGACATTTGCGGCCGCCCGTTTTTGCGCAGTGTCACGAGCACACCCTGGTTGCGGGCTTTGATGAGTGTTTCGGCGAGGGCTGGGTCCATGCGTTGAGCCTATGGGAGGATCTCGAATGTCGGTGCTGCGATATCGTGGCCACCGTGAGCGCAGCATTTGGAATCGACATCGGAGGCAGCGGCGTCAAGGGCGCCCCTGTCGATACGCGGACTGGCGAGCTTCTCGGCGAGCGAACCCGGTTCGAGACCCCCCAGCCGAGTACGCCGGACGCCGTGCTCGACGTCGTCGCACAGGTGGTCGACACGTTCGAGTGGAAGGGACCGGTCGGCATCACCGTGCCAGGTGTTGTGCAAGATGGGGTGATCCGCTCGGCTGTGAATATTGACCCGGCGTGGATTGGATTCGACGCAAGGAGCCGTTTCTCAGCGATCCTCGGTCTTGAGGTCTCCGTGCTGAATGATGCTGACGCGGCTGGCGTGGCAGAAATGAGACTCGGCGCTGGCCACGGCCGCAAGGGCGTAGTTTTCCTCGCGACCTTTGGTACCGGCATCGGTTCTGCGGTGTTCACCGATGGGCATCTGGTGCCCAATACCGAACTCGGTCATATCATCATCGAAGGCCAGGACGCCGAACTCCACGCCGCCGGTCGTCTCCGTAAGCGTGGCGATCTCAACTGGGAGGACTATGCGGGTCGTGTCGACGACTACCTGGCCCGAATAGAGCGGCTGCTGAATCCTGATCTGATCGTAATTGGCGGTGGAGTTTCTAAGAAGCATAAGGAGTGGTTGCCGCTTCTGAACCGCAACTGCGAAGTAGTGCCGGCCCATTTCGGCAACAACTCCGGCATCATCGGCGCAGCGCTTGAAGCCTGTGCTCCCTAGCTGGGCAGCCCCCGAACTTGGGTGAGAATCAGCTGACTAATATGGCCTCAACAGCAATTCTTGGGGGATCACAATGTCCGAACCGACGATCGAAGACATGTAC
>CAYUOD010000725.1:0-1509 GCA_964446225.1 uncultured Acidimicrobiales bacterium
GGTGCCTGCCGCAAGGAAGAGGTCCTCTAGCGACTGACGCCGCGGACCCAGCCGCCGCAGCGGTACTCCGACCTCTGCAAGTACGTCGCGCACAGCAAGTTCCAGCTCATGCTGTTCTGCGCCCGTCACCACGAGATGTGAGTCGGTCTGCTCGACTGTGAGATTCATCGAAACCAGCGCGGCCGCTACCTCGGACCCGCCCGAATCCACCACGAGTTCCAGACCCGCATCGACCTGCGCGAGCTGGGTCAGCGGACCATCAAGAGCAACAACGCCGTCGCTAATCACGACAATGTTGTCGCAGACCTTCTCGACTTCCTCGAGCTGATGGGAGGAAAGCAAGACATCAATTCCGAAGTCCCTACTCACCTGCCCGATGAGATCCAGCATCTGTTCGCGTTGGACTGGATCCAGGCCATCGGTGGGCTCATCCAACAGAACAAACGACGGATCGTGTGCGATCGCCTGAGCGAGCTTTACGCGCTGTTTCTGGCCGGTACTCATCGTGCCGAGAGGGCGATTACGTTCCTCGCCAAGACCGACCAGGAAAAGCGCATCGCTTGCGCGTGTTCGTGCATCGGCCTTCGGTATCCCGCGCACCCGGGCCAGGTGATGCACGAACTCGTAGGCCTGCATCGCCTCAGGCAGGATCGAGTGCTCGGGCGAGTAGCCCACACTCGATCGGAGCTCTGCGCCGTCCTTCTGTGGGTCCAGGCCCATGACTTGCAGCGAGCCTGATGTCGGAGCGTGGAAACCGAGCAGCATGCCCATCAACGTGGTCTTGCCCGCGCCGTTGGCCCCCAGTAATCCGGTGATGCCACCAGTCACCGAGACGGTTACGTCTCTGAGTGCAAGATTCCCACCCCAGTCCTTCTGGACTGAATTTGCTTCAAAAAGTGCTGCCATAGATGTCCACGCAGTCTGCCATGATCGCGGACGGCTCGTTGCCTCAGAAGCCGCGAATCATACTTCTGGCCGAGCGATCATGGCCATGAAGGCATCATGGCCGATGCTGTTGAACGTGGGGGCATCCGGGGCGCCAGAGACGGCATCGAGCATCACTTGGATGGAGCTCTGAATCGGCGGCATATGTCCGCTCAGAATCACGCTGGGATCCAGCTGTCGGACAGCGTCGAGTTCGGCGTCAAGCTTCGAACGATCCAGCTTCGCTACCCACGGCGCGTCAATTGCTGTCCACTTCTGCGCCGCCAGCGTCAGTTCTGAGTCAGTCAGCTCGTCTGCACTCGCCACATCCTCGGAGAGTATGCCGCCGAAACAGTCAGACGAGAACAGCACGCCGGACGACTCGTCAAACAAGCCCATGGTTTCTGGTGCGTCGTAGAGCGGCGGGCGCCAAGCCTGCACTTCACGGTCCCCGAGTGAGAGCCTCTCCCCTGGGTTCACCAGACGCACCCGACCCATCGGAATCGGTGCGAAGGTGCTCATCTTCAGGAGTCCGGTGTAGTTCGTCACGACCTGCGCGTTCGGCGCGGCTTCGAGCACGGCGGC
>CAYUOD010000726.1:0-1508 GCA_964446225.1 uncultured Acidimicrobiales bacterium
AGCCTGGTTGAGCGATTTGGTGGCACAGTTGTGTCAGTGGCTGGCGACCCGGCCAATCGTAAAGTCACATTCCTGGAGGATCTCCACGCGATGAACAGCCAGCTCAATTCTCCTGAGTCCGCTATGCGCATCGGCCATGCCTACGACGTGCATCCCTTCAGCCAGGACCCCAACCGTCCACTCATTCTTGGCGGGGTTCGGTTCGCTGATGTGAGGGGCCTCGCAGGGCACAGTGACGCTGATTGTGTTACCCATGCCGTCATCGACGCCGTACTTGCCGCTACTGGCAATGGTGATATCGGTCAATGGTTCCCTGACACGGACGAGGACCTGGCTGGAGCAGATAGTGTTGAGCTACTGCGACAGGTCATGGACCATGTCCTGCAGACGGGTTGGACGGTACAAAACGTCGACTGCACGGTCGTAGCTGAGGTGCCGAAACTGGCCCCTCGCCGAGCAGAGATGCAGCAGTTGCTTTCGGCGATTGTCCGCGCACCTGTCACCGTCAAGGGCAAGAGAGCCGAAGGGCTCGGCTCGCTCGGGCGTGGAGAAGGTGTGGCCTGTTGGGCCGTCGCCCTTGTCACCCACAGCCCCAACCTGGCTGAATGAGAGATCACTATGAGTGGAAAAAACGATGAGTAGAGAGCGTCCAAAGAAGTCACGCAGTGGTGGTCGCGCGTCCGAGCGCAGCCACGGAAAATCGTCCACGCACTCAAAGCAGGGACCCAAGGGTGCCTCTCCGAAGTACAAGGGAGCAGGCGGGTCCAAGAAGACCTCCTCGGGCACTAAGAAGTCGACGCACAGCAGTCAGCGCACGGTTGTCCGTGGACAGGACCGAAGCTCGAACAAGAAGCGCGGTGCTGACACAGGACTGGGTGGCACCCAGATCGAGGGGCGTCAGGCGGTGCGCGAATTGTTGCGCGCCGGCAAGCGCAAGGTGCATGAGTTGCTTCTCGCAGAGCGGATGGAAGAGACCGCTGTGCTTGCGGAGATCATCGATCTCGCGGGCGACATGCGCGTCTCAGTCCGAGAGGTGAGCGATCAGAAGCTCATGAACGAGGCCAGGACCGAGGCTCCCCAGGGCATCGTCGCGTTTGCTGATCCCGTGGAAGAAGTTCCCTTGGACAGTTTGATGGTTTCAGATCCCGTGCCGTTCTTGTTGGTACTTGATGGTCTTACCGATCCAGGGAACCTTGGCGCAATACTGCGCACCGCCGAAGGGGCGGGGGTTACCGGCATTGTGTTGCCGCGGCATCGCTCTGTGCGGCTTTCGCCCACCGCGGTCAAGGCCGCCGCAGGTGCCGTTGAGTACCTGCCGATCGCGCACGTCGGGGGCATCCCAACGGCATTGAGCGATCTGAAGGATGCGGGCATCTGGTGTATCGGTCTTGCGGGCGAAGCCGATGATCAACTCTTTGACATCAAGGTCGCAAACGAACCTATTGCCCTCGTGCTTGGCGCCGAGGGTAAGGGCATCTCCCGTCTGGCGCAGAAGCGCTGCGACCAGC
>CAYUOD010000727.1:0-1504 GCA_964446225.1 uncultured Acidimicrobiales bacterium
TCATGGTGTCCTACAGATCTGCCGGTGAGGCGAAGTGGCCAGCGATGGCTGTGGCAGCGGCGGTGGCAGGTGACACGAGATGGGTTCGTCCACCGCGGCCCTGTCTGCCTTCGAAGTTGCGATTGGATGTGGACGCCGAGCGCTCGCCGACTGTGAGACGGTCATTGTTCATAGCCAGACACATCGAGCAACCGGGTTCACGCCAGTCGAAACCTGCCTCAATGAAGACCTGATCGAGACCCTCGGCTTCGGCCTGCTTCTTCACATCAAACGAGCCGGGCACGACGAGGGTGCGCATGCCGTCGGCGACCTTGCGTCCCTTGGCAACTTCAGCGGCTGAGCGGAGGTCCTCGATGCGCGCGTTGGTGCAGCTACCAATGAACACAGTGTCGACGGCGATGTCTTTGACTGAGGTTCCCGGGGTGAGGTCCATGTAGGTGAGTGCTCGCTGCGCAGCCTCGGCCAGCGCAGAATCGCTGAAGTCGTCGGGTGAAGGAACGTTGCCGTCAAGGGCAACGACCTGGCCTGGGTTCGTACCCCAGGAGATAAACGGCACGAGTTTGGAGCCGTCGATGGTGACCTCTTTGTCGAAGACCGCGTCTTCGTCGGTGACGAGGCCACGCCAGGCCGCTACGGCGGCGTCCCAGTCCTCGTCGGCAGGTGCATGTTCGCGGCCCTTGAGGTAGTCGAATGTGGTTTCGTCAGGTGCGATGAGCCCGGCCTTCGCGCCAGCTTCAATCGACATGTTGCACACTGTCATGCGGCCCTCCATCGAGAGCGCACGGATCGCCTCACCGCGATATTCGATGATGTGGCCGATGCCGCCCCCTGTCCCGATCTCGCCGATGATGGCGAGCACAACGTCCTTGGCGGTGACCCCAGGGGAGAGAGTGCCCGTCACGTTGACGGCCATGGTCTTGGGTCGGTCCTGGGGCAGCGTCTGGGTGGTGAGTACATGCTCGACTTCGCTTGTGCCAATGCCGAATGCCAGGGCACCGAATGCACCGTGGGTAGATGTGTGGCTGTCGCCGCAGACGACGGTCATGCCGGGGTGCACGAGTCCGCGTTCTGGGCCGATGATGTGCACGATGCCGTTGCCGGGCGTACCCATCTGATGCAGGGTGATACCGAACTCTGCGCAATTTTCGCGCAACGTCTCGACCTGTTTGCGCGATATTGGTTCTTCGATCGGCCTGTCCAGATCCTGGGTTGGAATGTTGTGATCTTCGGTGGCGAGGGTGAGTTCGGGGCGCCTGACGGTGCGACCACTTTCCCGGATGCCCTCAAAGGCCGCTGGCGATGTCACTTCGTGGATGAGATGGAGATCGATGTAGAGCAGATCAGGAAGTTTCTCGTCTTCTCTCACCAGATGCAGATCCCAGACTTTTTGACTGAGTGTGCGGGGGTTTGTCATTCGACTGTGTCTCGCTTAGGGAGGGGAGTGGTCCGATAAACTTGCTTCCCACATTATGGGACCGTACTCTCTGGATGTGGAACAGATTGT
>CAYUOD010000728.1:0-1503 GCA_964446225.1 uncultured Acidimicrobiales bacterium
CGCCCGAGCCGGAAACTTCCTGAACCGCAGGAACGCCTGCATCTCACTCGGAGGCTCAATCGGTGGACGGGCTTTGAGATCCCTACGCGCCTGCGCATAGGCCGCCTCAAGGGCAGGACGAAGCAGGTCAAGCCTCACCTCAGCCTGAGACTGCAACGCAGTCCGGCGCTGTCCCACGCTCTCCTCCTGTGCACAAACAAGCAGCCAAGGGCCGCAATGGTCAGTGTACCGATCAGACCTCAGACCATCAGTGCGAACACCCGTTCGCTATGGTGATGGGCATGCTCAATCAGACCAGCCAGGGCACGCTCGACGATCTGGGTACACCGCTACACGACGTGACCTTTGTGGTGTTCGACGTCGAGACGACCGGCGAGCCGGTGGACATCGGAGCAATCACAGAGATCGGGGCCGTCAAGCTCAGGGGCGGTGAGTGCCTCGGCACCTTCCAGACCCTCATCGATCCCGTGCGGGCAATTCCACCTCACATCTCGGTACTCACGGGCATCACCGAGGCCATGGTCTGCCGGGCGCCGCGCATTGAACAGATACTGCCGAGCTTCCTCGAATTCGTCGGCGACGCCGTAGTCGTGGGCCACAACATCCGCTACGACCTTTCGTTTGTAGGCGCCGCGCTTGAACGCAACGGCTATCCCCGCCTGGAGAATCGTCCAGTAGACACCTTGCCGCTCGCCAGGCGACTCCTGGCTGAAGAGGTCCCGAACTGCAAGCTTGGAACCCTGGCCCGGGCCTTGCGCCTTGAGCACCAGCCTGAGCACCGGGCGCTACATGATGCTCTGGCCACCGGTGATTTGCTGCACTACCTCCTTGAACGGGCGTCCGCACTCGGTGTGCTCGGACTCGACGATCTCATTGCGCTACCAAAGCTGGCCCGCCACCCCCAGGCCCAGAAGCTGGCCCTCACTGAAGATCTCCCCCGGGCGCCCGGCGTGTACGCGTTCTTTAACCGCGGTGATCAGCTGCTCTACGTCGGCAAGGCGACTGATCTGCGTCAACGCGTGCGCTCCTACTTTTCAGGCGAACAACGTCGCAAAGTCGGCTCGCTTCTGCGCGAAACGACGACGATTCGCCACCATGTGTGCGCCGGTCTCCAAGAAGCGGAGATCATCGAACTGAGGCTCATTCGAACTCACCTGCCGCGCTTTAACAAACAGGGCACGCGCTGGAAGTCGTACCGTTACCTCAAGATCACCCTGGGGGAAGCCTTTCCCCGCCTGGTCGCCGCACGCACAATTCAGCCCGACGGGGGTCTGTATCTGGGGCCATTCGGATCCCAGCGCGTCGTCACGCAGATCATCGAGGCTCTGCATGCCGCAACGCGTATCCGCAGATGCACAAACCGGCCCTCCAAACGCAAGCCCGGATCCTGCGCCGCGTCACAGATCGGGGTAAGCACCTGTCCCTGCGCGGGAGACATCTCCGAGGATCAGTACGCCACCATCGTCGACCAGCTTGTCCGCGGGCTCACCGCGCAGCCCGGGA
>CAYUOD010000729.1:0-1500 GCA_964446225.1 uncultured Acidimicrobiales bacterium
TCGTCCCCGTGGGGGCCGGGTGGTGGAATAGTCTGCATCGTCAGTTCATGCTGCCAAAGAAATCGTACGGTGGGGATACACCTGCGAGCACGCCATCCCAGAGAGGCTACTCATGCGAATCCTGCTGCTCGGAGGAGCACGATCAGGTAAGTCAGCGATCGCCGAACAGATCGCTGGTTCGCTGGTTGGCGGCGTTTGCTACATCGCTACGGCAGAGGTCACCGACGACGCGCTGGCCAGACGTGTGCAGATCCATCAGGAGCGACGGCCGCCGACCTGGACGACTGTTGAATGTGGCCTCGACCTACCTGAGGCGCTGGTTACGACCACAGGAACCGTGTTGCTCGACTCGTTGGGTACCTGGCTCGTGCGCCACGACTCGTTTGAGGTACCAACAACGGAGTTTTGTGAGGCGATCATGAGCAGAGAAGGTGACACCATCATTGTGAGTGAAGAGGTCGGACTCGGTGTGCATCCCTCGTCGCAGGTCGGGGGCGAGTTCCGAGACGCGCTGGGCAGCCTGAATCAGGCAGTGGCACACATATCAACCGGGGCTTTCCTTTGTGTGGCGGGGCGCGCTCTTCGGCTCGAGGATGCAGCGTCGGTGGTGAGTGGCGAGTGTTAGCAGCGCTGGGTTTCCTGACGATCCTGGGCTCAGCGCGTATTCCGACGCCCCGTGCGACTCGCTGGTTCGGCCTCGTTGGGCTTCTCCTGGGGTCTCTTCTTGGCGGACTCTGGGTGCTGGCAACCGACGCATTCCCGCCGCTCGTGGCCGCCGGGCTTATGGTCACCGTGGATCTTGTTCTCACCGGCTTCCTCCACTTTGATGGCCTCGCGGATTTCGGGGACGGACTGATAGCGCCGCTGGATAAGCAGCGGCGCCTCGAGGTGATGCGCTCACCGGAGGTCGGAGCCTTCGGACTTGGACTTGTCGTGTTGATTCTGGGCCTCCGCTGGGCCGCGCTGGCCTCGGTCCCCCCGGCCTGGTGGTTATTGGCTCTGGTCTGGTGTTTGTCGCGGGTGCTGGTCGGTGCGGTTCCCTCGCTGGTGGACTACGCACGCAGCGAGGGGCTGGCCACCCCATTTCTCGGAGATCCAATGGTGATCTGGCTGCCGCTGATTGCCGTGCCAATGGCTGTTGGCGCATACCTCCTGGCAGGTGTTGCAGGGGCTGCTGCGATCGTTGCCTGTGTCCTTGCGGCATGGGGAGTGGTGCAGTTCGCCCGTCGACGGATCGGCGGTTTCACCGGCGATGTACTGGGTGCGGTCATCTTGATAGCCGAGACGGTCGCGCTCGTGGTCTACTCGGCGAACTGGTAATCGGCGCTGTCGCTAGAGGTCGCGCTGCGCGATCACCCACGGTTTGCGTGGCACTTTGAGAGGATCGAAGCGATCGAGCAGTTCGGTCATTGACACCTGCTCGCCTGGCGTCGCCAGAGCCAGCGAGGTGGCCAGCCAACTGCGCACCTCGTCGGCCGACTGGCCGAGAGCGATGCGGTC